>NZ_JBNHGF010000052.1:0-12053 GCF_059091005.1 Arthrobacter sp. Y3223164 | reverse complement strand
CCGCCGCGGGCGGCTGCCGGAAGCCAGCGGTGTCGGCCCATGCGGCAACACTAGGTCGGCGGTGCTGCGGCCCCGCCGTGCAGCAAACTGTCGTGGACAGCGGCTCCGGCGGCGCCGTCTGTGGAGGAAAGGAATACGCAGCTTCAGGATGGCCGCTGCGGTCCGGACACCTCCGCGGGGACGCCTGTCCTGACACCGACGCCCGCTAGTCTCTGCTTCCCCCCCCTGTTTGACCCACGAGACACGCATGTACCTCTTGACGCGTATTGTCTGTTCGGAAGAAATCAGAAATCTGCATGGACAATCAAATCTCCAGCAATACTGAGTGCATGGGAAACGATCGCCACCGACTAAGTGTCGAAACTGCTACCTCGCACTACACGGAATTTCCCACAGGACGAGAGCACCCGCTGGACTTCCTCGGATTCCTGGTTGACGGTCGGCCACTAAGGCTGCATTGGAGTACTTAGACCGACTGCTGGGACATATGCCGGGTGACTTCGACGACGGGCGTATTGCGCTCCTGCTCTGTCCGGTCTGCGGCGATCTATGGTGCGGCACGGTAAGCATGGAACTGTCGCAGACGCCCCAGACAATCACATGGCAGAGATTCGGCTGGCAGGCCGCTGACGACGAGCCTTGGATCTTCCCGAGCCAGTCCTTCACCTTTGAGCGGACCGAATACGAAAACCTTCTGCAGGATCTTCGGGGGCACTATGAAGAGCGAGCTTCCCGGCCTACGCCGCTCAAAGGTTTTCGACGCTTATTCGCGCCCCGCACGGACCGAAAATAGCGGACATACTGGCCGTAGCCCGTCGACTTCGGGCGTGAAGCAGGAGGTTACCCAAGATAACAAGCCCCCGGATTCGTTCCGAAGTCCCCAAGGGACCGCGGCGGCAGGCCAAGCAACGGGGCATTCTCAGCGCTTTCGCACTCCCACTGGTGGCATGGTTCCAGCTAGGCATGGGGATGCCTGCGAAACGGTCTTGGATATTAGGATTCAGCCCATGGCCGCGAAACCTAGAGCACTCCGACAGCGTATGGCGGAGCTATTCGAGTGGAAAACGACCCGCTCAATCAACCAAAACTACTTCAATCTTTTTAGTTGGTGGCGGGAGCCAGAGGTTTTGGCCGGCATAGGCGAACTGCTCGCCGAACCTTTCCGCGCAGCCGCTCCCACCGTTGTCATTGGCCCGTCCGCCAGCGGGTACCTGACAGGGGCACTGACTGCGTCGACTCTGGGCGTCGGGTTCTGTCCAGTGCCAAAAGACGCAGCCCCAACCTTCGACAGCGATCCCTGGGTCACAGTCACGAGCCAGCCCGACTATAAAGACCGCCACCTTCAACTTGGGCTCCCCAAAGGCCTCATCAGATCCGGAGACCGCGTCCTTGCCGTGGACGATTTGGTCGATACAGGCGGTCAACTCTTGGCGCTCCAACGACTCACCCACGAAATCGGCGCGACGTGGGTTGGAGCATCGGTTCTAATCGACAACCTCAAAGAAAGCCAGCCCCGGCGCCAGTTGAACCTCAAGTCTGTCTTCCACGTTCGAGACTTCTGATCAATCCTGCGAACACCCGCATGCTGCCGCGTCCTGATGTGCGGCGTGCAGGATGGGCGGCAGAGCGGGCGGGGTATCTACCGCCCGCTCTGCAATACTGCAGGCATGGAAACCCTGATGCATCGGCGGGCGTGGCTTGACGATGTGGCGGCTCCAGGCCGCCCCTGGGTAGTGGCCGCTGTGGCTGTCGCAGCCATTGGCATGCTGTTCCTCCTCCTTGAGCTGGCGACCCGGCCCGATGCTGAGCTGTTGCCTGGGTATTTGATCGTGTACGCAGTGATTGGGCTGTTCATTTACGGTCCTGGTCGCAGAGATGTCACTTGGGGCCGCGTCTTGGCATTCGTTCTGCCCGGTTTGTTGATGGTGGCGCTGTGGGTGCTGGGCACCGGCTACTGGGGCGGGCTTTGGTTGCTGGGCCTGCCGGCCTGGGCCATCGTCTGCCGGCGCTGGGACGATTACGGCGGGACGCAGCGGGCGGCAAAGCTGGCACTTTTCGTGGTGCTCCTGGCGGCGTCGTCGCTGTTCTTCGTCTTTTACGGGCTCTACCCGTTTCTCGGTACCGCCCTACTCGCCATCGTGCCGGTAGTACCGCTGGCACACTTCATCGCGTCGCCTGCTTACAGGCAGCGGCTCCTGCGAGCCGCCGTCGAGTTCCTGCTCTCCTGCGCGGTCGTTGCAGTGGCGCTGACGCTGCCGGAGCTCGGATGGGCTTCGCCGCGGGGCTTCGCCGGCGCGGCGGTGCTGGCAGGGCTGTTGATGGCAGCGTGGGCCGGCCGGCGCTCGGTCGCAGTAAAGCCCGGGCCTAGGTACTCCTGAAGCTGGTGTCGCGTTGAGCAACAAATTTCCCGGTACCTGTTAGAGATGATGGCCCCGTCATGGCTACCTACAAACTGGAGCAGCTCGCTTAGGCCTGGCATCACCGCCGGCTTCGCCCGGCGTGCCTCGACCACGGTTGTGAGCGTTCAATCGCCATCGTTTGTTCCGTAGACGAGCCGGTGCAAGGAGTTGAGGCTCATCTCATCAGCTGCCACTTCCACTTCACCGTCGCTCGTTCGGATACTGACCACGCGCTGGTCCCTTCGGAGCTCCTTTCGCGTATGCGGAGGCGGCACCCGTTGCTCGGGGAGTGGCTGGACATGGAGGATTCGGGGGGCTCCGATAGCCTGGTCCAGGCCAAAGGGTTCGATGACGTTGCGCTCTCTGAACACGATGGTGCCTGGTTTGAGCTGAGCCGACCCGGGTGCCCAGCGGTCGCGCAGTGACCCGGGCACAGCGTTGGGGTACCGGAGGAGGCAATCAATGATCCCGCGTTCTTCGATATCCACGATCAGACGCTTGCGTTTGTCGCGTCTCACACCGGCGAGCAGCAGGGCTTCGACGAGGATGACTACCCCGAGGCTGGCGAGGATCCGGGCGCCCAGGTCCGCATTCGGCAGCAGCATATTTGCAGGCAGCAAAGCCACCATGGGCAGCCACCACATGGCGTGATCAGAGATGCGCTCCAGTTTGCTTTTCGGAGCGCGTGTCCATACTTCGGGCGCGGCCATGTTTCATTGTCGTTCCTTCACCTTTGGAATTACTGGCACACGAGTATCGATATGAGAGTTGTGCCGCAGGTAAGCAAAAGGTTGTTCCCCGGAACGACTAGTCCAGGGGCGGCGTCGGCGGACCGACGACCACCGCGACGACGCCCAGGCCGGTGTGGGCGGCCAGGACCGAGGGAACCGGGGTCAGCAGCACCTCGTCGCTCAGGTACTGCTGCAGGGTTTCCGCGATGGCCCGGCTCTCGGTTTCGTTGCCGAAGTAATGCACCGCAACCCGGGGTTCGTAGTCGAGTTCCTCGATCCGGCGCACCACCAGCTGCTGCAGCCGGGCCTGGGCGCGGGCGGCGGTCCGCACCTTCTCCAGCGGCAGGATGGCACCGTCGCGGATGGCCAGCAGCGGCTTGATCGCCAACAGGGAGCCGAGCAGGCCGGAGGCCGCGGAAATCCGGCCGCCGCGGCGCAGCTGGTCCAGGCTGGGCACGTAGAAGAAGACGTCCGAACACACGGCGGCCGCCTTGGCCCGCTCCGTCACGGCCTGCCGGTCGAGACCGCTCTGCGCGGCGATGACGGCGTCAATGACGGCGAATCCCTCACCCAACGCGGCGCTGCGCGTGTCCACCACTTCCACCGGGATGCCCACGCCGTCGGCCGCCAGGCCCGCCGCTTCGATTGTGCCGGAAAGCTCGGCCGAGAGGTGGATGGAGACGATCGCGTCGAAGCCCAGGTCTTCGAGCTCCCGGTAGGTCCGCTCCAGCAGCCCCGGGGACGGCCGCGACGTCTTGATGTCGCGCCCCTCGGCGAGCCCGACCGCCAGGGCGGACGCGACGTCGTCGACGCCTTCCCCGTAAATCTGCCCGGAGATCATGACCGGCATCGGCACCACCCGCAGCCAGTCCGCGGTGTCCGGCTGGTTGACCCAGTCCGCGGGCAGCGAAGCCGCCGAATCCGTGACGACGGCGACCCGGTGCCGCGACGCCTGCCCGGGCCGGGCAGGCGCCTGCTGCTGGTGCAGCAGCTGCCTGGACCGCTGTACGAGGTGCTCGAGCCAATTCATCGGGGCCGGGCCGCCGGTCAGGCCGGCACGATGTTGACCAGCTTCGGCGCGCGCACAATCACCTTGCGCACTCCGCGGCCGTCAAGGGTCCGGATGATCTGCGGCGAGGCCAGGGCGAGCTTCTCCAGCTCGTCCGCGTCGACGTCGGCTGCCACCTCCAGCCGGTCGCGCACCTTCCCGGCTACCTGCACCACGGCCGTCACGGTGTCCTGCACCAGCAGGGACTGGTCTACGGCCGGCCAGGACGCCTTGACCACGGACGGTTCGTGGCCCAGCCGGGCCCAGAGGTCCTCCGCGGTGTAGGGGGCAAACAGGCTCAGGATGATGGCCACGGCCTCGGTGGCCTCGCGGACGGCCGGGTCGGTGGCACCGGGTCCGGCGTCGATGGCCTTGCGGGTGGCGTTGACCAGCTCCATCAGCCGGGCTATGACCACGTTGAACTTGCCGGCATCGAGCAGTTCCGCCGCGTCGGCAACGGTCCGGTGGGTGACCGAGCGCAGGGCGCGGTCGCCGTCGTCGTACTCCGTGCCCGGAGCGGAGGCGACGTCCTGTCCCAGCCGCCAGGCGCGGGCCAGGAACTTGGCCGAGCCGGAGGGAGAGACGTCCGCCCAGTCCACGTCGTCTTCGGGCGGCGAGGCGAAGATCATGGTCAGGCGCACGGCGTCCACGCCGAACTTGTCCAGCTGCTCGCCCAGGTCCACGCCGTTGCCCAGCGACTTGCTCATCGCCTTGCCGCCGTTGAGCACCTGGCCCTGGTTCAGCAGCGCACGGAACGGCTCGTCGAAATCGATCAGGCCCATGTCCTTGAGCACCTTGGTGAAGAACCGGCTGTAGAGCAGATGCAGGATGGCGTGCTCGACGCCGCCGACGTACTGGTCCACCGGCAGCCAGCGGGCTGCGGCGTCCTTCTCGAACGGGCCCTCAGCGTAGTCCGGCGAGGCGAAGCGCAGATAGTACCAGGACGAATCCACGAACGTGTCCATGGTGTCGGTGTCCCGGCGGGCGGCCTTGCCGCAGTTCGGGCAGTCGGTGTTGACCCAGTCCGCGGCCGAGGCCAACGGCGAGGTGCCCTTGGGCGACAGGGCTTCGCCGCGCAGGTCGTCGGGCAGCCGCACGGGCAGCTGGTCATCGGGAACCGGGACCTCGCCGCACTCGTCGCAGTGGACGATCGGGATCGGCGCGCCCCAGAACCGCTGCCGGGACAGCAGCCAGTCGCGCAGCCGGAAGTTCACGGTCTTCTCGCCGGTGCCCGCCGCCTCCACCAGGTCGATGGCGCGGGCGATGGCTTCGGTCTTGGACAGGCCGTCCAGCTCGCCGGAATTGATCAGGGTGCCTTCGCCGCTGGTGGCGATCCCGGTCTCGGCCGGATCCCCTTCCCCGGTGTCGACGACGGCGCGGACCGGCAGGTCGAAGGCCTTCGCGAAGTCGAGGTCGCGCTGGTCGTGCGCCGGCACGGCCATGATGGCGCCGGTCCCGTAGTCGGCCAGCACGTAGTCGGCGGCCCAGACCGGCAGCTTTTCGCCGTTGAGCGGGTTGACCGCGTAGCGGCCTAGGAACACCCCGGTCTTCTCGCGTTCGGTCGACTGGCGCTCGATGTCGGAGAGTGCCTTGATCTGCTCCCGGTAGGCCATCAGGGCATCGTGGTGTTCCGGGGCCACCAGGTCCAGCGCCAGGTGCGCGTCGGCCGCGACCACGAAGAAGGTGGCGCCGTTCAGGGTGTCCGGGCGGGTGGTGAAAACCGTGACATCCTGGGCCGGGCGTCCGCCCGCTTCCTCCACCGTGAAACGGACGTGCGCGCCCTCGGAGCGGCCGATCCAGTTCCGCTGCATCGCCAGCACGCGCTCCGGCCAGTGGCCCTTGAGCTCGTCCATGTCGTCCAGCAGGCGGTCGGCGTAATCGGTGATCTTGAAGTACCACTGGTTCAAGCTCTTCTTGGTCACGGGCGTGCCGCAGCGTTCGCATGCCCCGTTGACCACCTGTTCGTTGGCCAGGACGGTCAGGTCCTTCGGGCACCAGTTGACCGGGGAGTTCTTGCGGTAGGCCAGGCCGCGCTCGTAGAACCGCAGGAACAGCCACTGGGTCCAGCGGTAGTACTCCGGGTCGGAGGTGTGCAGCCGGCGCGACCAGTCGGCGCTGATCGCGTAGCGCTTGAAGGACGCCGCCTGGGTGTCGATGTTGGCGTAGGTCCACTCGCTGGGGTGGGCGTTGCGCTTGATCGCGGCGTTCTCGGCCGGCAGGCCGAAGGAGTCCCAGCCGATCGGGTGCAGGACGTCGTAGCCCTTCAGCCGCCAGTAGCGGGCCACCACGTCGCCCATGGCGAAGGCTTCGGCGTGGCCCATGTGCAGGTCGCCGGAGGGGTAGGGGAACATGTCCAGCACGTAGCGGCGTTCGCGGGAACCGTCGTCGGCGGGAGCGAAGACATCAAGTTCCTCCCACACGGCCGGCCACTTGGCCTCCATGGCGGAGAAACTGTACTCGTGCTGTTCCGTTCCCGGCTGCGTACTCACTGTGCTTGCCTCGTCCTTTTGTCTGTACTGCGCACTGGCCTGACTCCCCTAGACACACAAAAGCCCCTCGGCATCGGAGGGGCGGGCCGCTGAAGCAGGGCCTGGGCCCCGCGGCAGCGGCTAGCTAAGGAGCAGTGCGAACATGGGACCACTTTACCGCACGTTCACAGGACATCGTCGTCGACCCAGTCGAAGGTCCGGGTGACCGCTTTCTTCCACAAACGCAGCCTGCGTTCCCGCTCTTCCGCAGGCATCTGCGGCTCCCACACCTTGTCCTGCATCCAGTTCCGGGCCAGCTGGTCCGTGTCCTCCCAGAATCCGACGGCGAGGCCCGCGGCGTAGGCCGCTCCCAGCGCCGTGGTCTCGGTGACCCGCGGCCGCCTCACGGGAACGCCCAGGATGTCCGCCTGGAACTGCATCAGCGCGTCGTTGGCGACCATCCCGCCGTCGACCTTGAGGCCGGTCAGCGGCACCGCGGCGTCCGCGTTCACCGCGTCCAGGACCTCCCGGGTCTGGAAGGCCGTGGCCTCCAGCGCGGCCCGGGCAATGTGCGCCTTGGTCACAAAGCGGGTCAGGCCGACCAGGGCGCCGCGGGCGTCCTGCCGCCAGTACGGGGCGAACAGGCCCGAGAAGGCGGGCACGAAGTAGCAGCCACCGGTGTCCTCGACCGTGCCCGCCAGTTGCTCCGCCTCTTGGGCGGATGAGACCAGGCCCAGGTTGTCGCGCAGCCACTGGATCAGCGACCCTGCGACGGCGATCGACCCCTCCAGCACATAGTGCGGCGCCGCCTTGCCCAACTGGTAGCCCACGGACGTCAGCAGGCCGTGCGATGACCTGACGATCTCCTCGCCCGTGTTGACCAGCACGAAGCACCCGGTGCCGTACGTGTTCTTGGCCTCGCCGGGGTTGAAGGCCGCCTGCCCGAACGTGGCCGCCTGCTGGTCGCCGAGGATGCCCGCGACCGGGACGTGCCGCAGCAGCTGCGAGCCGTGCACGGTCGCATAGGGCTCGGACGAGGAGCGGATCTCCGGCAGCATGGCGGCCGGCACGCCGAAGGCGTCCAGGATCTCCCGGTCCCATTGGAGCGTGCGCAGGTCCATGAACAGGGTGCGGGAGGCGTTGGTCACGTCGGTGGCGTGCGTGCCGCCGCCCGGCCCGCCGGTCAGGTTCCACAGCACCCAGCTGTCGGTGGTGCCGAACAGCAGCTCGCCGGCCTCGGCCCGTTCCCGCGCCCCGTCCACGTTGCGCAGGATCCAGGCCAGCTTGGTGCCGGCGAAGTAGGGCGCGAGCGGCAGTCCGGTCTGCTCCCGGAAGCGGTCCACGCCGCCCTCGGCGGCCAGTTGATCGCAGATCTGCTGCGTGCGAACGTCCTGCCAGACGATCGCGTTGTACACCGGCCGGCCCGTGCTCTTCTCCCACACCACCGTGGTTTCGCGCTGGTTGGTGATGCCGACGGCGGCGATGTCGTGCCGGGTCAGGCTGGCCCGGGACAGCGCCGTGCCCACCACCTCGCGGGTGTTGTCCCAGATTTCCAGCGGGTCATGTTCCACCCAGCCCGGCTGCGGGAAGATCTGCCGGTGCTCGCGCTGGCCGGTGGAGACCGGCGTCCCGGCGTGGTCGAAAATAATCGCGCGCGTGGAGGTGGTCCCTTGGTCGATCGCCAGCACGAACTCCGCCATCTGTGTCCTCCACGCTCCGATCCGGGCCTCGGTGCCCGGCTGCTGTTGAACCTAACCGGCGGCGCACGGCAGCGTCAATCGAGCGCGCCCTCGCCGTCGTCCGCCGTGCGGCCCGCTTGCGGCGTGTGCCAGCCGGCGCCTGCCTCCGTATCTGCGCCCCGCGCCTGTCCGATGCCGGCCCCCGGCTGTGCCCTCACCTGTGCCGCTCCCGCGGCGGTCGCCGTCGTCGGCCCTGGGCAACATTGGCCGCGCTGCGCGGCAACGCGCCCGCAGGTCGGTAGAGTCGAAGGCATGAAATCAGGAAGGACCCCGGCGTGACCGCCGTTGCCGACCGTGCGGTGCGCCGCGAACTTCTGCTCGACGGCGCCCGGGTGCGCTACTGGGAATATCCCGCGGACGACGACGGCGCGCCCACCCTCCTGGTCATCCACGGCTTCCGCGGTGATCACCACGGGTTGGAACTCGTGGTGGGCCGGCTGCCCGGTTACCGGGTGATCGCCCCCGACCTTCCCGGCTTCGGCGAATCGGAGCCGCTTACTGCCGGCAGCCACGGGATCGAGGGTTACACCCGGTTCCTGCACGCCCTGGCCGGCGAACTCAAGCTGGGCCCGGACACCTACGTCATGGGACACTCCTTCGGGTCCATCGTGGTGGGCCACTACCTGGCGGCGCATCCGGGCAGCTTCCGGGCCGCCGTCCTGGTCAACCCGATCAGCGAACCCGCGCTGCAGGGACCCAAGGCGATCCCCTCCCGGCTCGCCGGGTTCTACTACTTCGCCGGGGCAAAGCTGCCCGAGCGGCTGGGTCTCTGGCTGCTGCGCCACCGGCTGATCGTCCGGGGCATGAGCATCATGATGGCGAAGACCCGCGACCCGCAGCTGCGTTCCTACATCCACGGGCAGCACGACGCCTACTTCAGCGCCTTCGCGAACCGCCGGGTGGTGCTGGAGGCCTTCCGGGCCTCCATCTCCGCCGACGTCGCGCAGGTAGCCGGCCTGCTGGAGCTTCCGGTCCTCCTGATCGCCGGCGAACGGGACGACATCGGTTCCGTGGCCAGCCAGCGCAGGCTCGCGGCGATGATCCCGGACTCCCGGCTGGAAGTGATCCCCGCCGTCGGGCATTTGATCCATTACGAAACCCCGGCAGCGGCGGCCGCCTTCATCCGGGACTTCATCGACGGAATGAGTGCATGAAACTCCTGATTGACGCCCGGTTCACCCGAACCGACCAGCTGGACGGCATCAGCCGCTACGGCGCCAGCCTCATCGAGGCCGCGTCCAGGCTGGCGGACGTGAGCATGCTGATCAACGACGAGCGGCAGCTGCAGTTCCTGCCCGACGTGCCCTGGGTCAAGATCAGCAGTCCCCTCTCCCCCGCCGAACTCTTCGTGGCGCGCCGCGTGAACAAGCTGGGCGCCGACGTCGTCGTCTGCCCGATGCAGACCATGGGCAGTTTCGGCCGCAGATACGGGCTTATCCTGACGCTGCACGACCTGATCTACTACTCCCACCCCAAACCGCCGGGCTTCCTGCCGAAGCCGGTGCAGTGGCTGTGGCGGCTCTACCACAAGGCCTACTGGCCGCAGCGCCTGCTGTTGAACCGTGCGGACACGGTGGCCACCATCAGCCACACCACGCAGGCGCTGATGGAACGTCACCGGCTCACCCGCAGGCCGATCCGGATTGTTTCCAACGCCGCCCAGCCGCAGGGAGCGCCGCGTGATCCCGCCGGCGGCCGCGACAAGACGCTGCTCTACATGGGCTCGTTCATGCCGTACAAGAACGTTGAAACCATCGTTGACGCCATGGCGCTGCTGCCGGACTACCGGCTCCATCTGCTCAGCCCGGTGCGTCCTGATCGGCAGGCCGAACTGGAGGCGCGGGCCGTCGACCCTCGCCGGCTGGTCTTCCACAACGGGATTTCCGACGACGGGTATCAGCAGCTGCTGCGACGGGCCACGGCGCTGGTCACCCTCTCCCGTGACGAAGGCTTCGGCCTGCCGCTGATCGAGGCCATGGCAGCCGGCACACCGGTGATCGCCAGCGATATTCCTATCTTCCGCGAGGTCGGTGGCGGCGCCGTCACGCTCGTGGACCCGGACGAGCCCGCAGACTTCGCAGCGGCGGTGGCGGCGCTCGACCAGCCCGGTGCCTTCCGCGCGGCGTCGGAGGCCAGCATCCGTCGAGCGGCGGCCTACGACTGGAACGAGTCGGCCAAGCAGCTGGTCGCCGCCGCCGAGGAAGTGCTGGAACGACGGCGGGGCCGGTCCCGGTAGTTTGGTGGCCGGCAGGCGGGAAGGAGCCGTTGGATGTCGATCCTGAAGCGCCCGATCGACACGTCGACTCATTTCTTCTTCCCACACCGCGCGAGCGGGTTGAGCTGCGGCTGACGGTGGAGTTCCGTTTCAATGTGGCGCTTTCGAGCAGGGCCCACTCCACCGTTTGCCGTGCTGCCGTCACCTGCACCATCGCTGTCATCGTCACCGCCACCGGCAGCGTCACCGGAGGCGGATGCGGATGCGCATGCGGAGGCCGCACCCTCCGAAACTGTCAGTGGCGGCCGATAGCCTTTTTTCAGTAGCAGTTGTGCACCATCGTTGGCCGCCGGATTCTGGGGTTTGCCGGCGGCGTCTGCGGATCCGTGCAGGGTTCGTGACCGTTCGTAGTCGAGGCCATGCAGTACGCATGCTGAAGATTGAGACGCTGAGATGTTTGATCCGGCCGTACCCGATCCTCCCGCCGCAGCAGTGCTTGCCCCGGTATCACCTGCAGGCAGCGGTTCGAGGCGGGACGCTGGGCCGGACTCGGCACCGGTGGATTCTGCCGCTGTTCGGGCTGCGGCTGCCGCCCTCGAGGGCATCGACGTGGGTGCGTCGGAGCGGGAGTTGGTGGAGGAGCTTACGGCGTTGGAGGGTTTGAAGGCTGCCGCGGCGGCCGCGCAGGCCAGGGTGCAGGTCGCGTTGGAGGAATCGGTGCGTGCCCGCCGTGCCTGCGCCGGGATCCCGAAAGACCGGCAGGGCGCCGGGGTGGCCGCCCAGATCGGGTTGGCCCGGCGCGAGTCCCCGCACCGTGCCGCGGTCCTGCTGAACCTGTCCCGGACCCTGGTCACACAGATGCCGCACACCCTGGCCGCCCTCGCCGCGGGGGACCTGAACGAATACCGGGCCGAGATCCTGGCCCAGGAGACCGGCTGCCTGTCCCCGGAGCACCGGGCCCGGGTGGACCGGGAACTGGCCGGGAACCGGGAGCGATTGCCCGGGCTCGGGAACCGGGCGCTGCGGGTCGAAGCCAAACGCCTGGCCTACCGGCTCGATCCCCGCTCGGTGGTGGACCGGGCGGCGAAGGCCGAAGCGGACCGGCATGTGTCCTCCCGGCCCGAACCGGACACGATGGTCTCGGTCCGGACCCTGCTGCCGGTGGTCCAGGGGGTGGCGGTGATGGCCGCCCTGCACAAGGAAGCGGACCGGCTGCGCAGCCTAGGAGACCCCCGGTCGCGGGGCCAGATGATGGCCGATACCGTGTTCGAACGCGTCACCGGCCGCAGCACCGCCGACCCGGCCCGGCTGGAAATCCAGTTGGTGATGACCGACCGCGCCCTGCTCCGGGGTGAGGCCGAGCCGGCCTGGCTGACCGGGCACGGCATCGTCCCGGCCGGTTACGCCCGCAACCTCACCCGCCCGCCGCAACCGCCGGCAAGCCCGCAACCAC
>NZ_JBNHGF010000051.1:0-12366 GCF_059091005.1 Arthrobacter sp. Y3223164 | reverse complement strand
CGGGCCGGAGGCCTCGCAGGCGCATTTCCACCGGAATGGTGTGTTGCTTGACGCTGATCAGCGGATGCTCCGCCAGGGCGCCGAGGAGTTCGGGTCGCTTCTGGGCGGTGCCGCGGGCATGCATTACCACCGGGCCATCGACCGTGCCGGCTTCCTGGCGGACGACGACGAGTAGGACGGCCGCTTCCCGCAGGGATGGGACAAACAAAGGCACCCCGGTCCGAGGGGCCGGGGTGCGCAGTGCGTGTGGAGCGGGCGACGGGAATCGAACCCGCGTATCGAGCTTGGGAAGCTAGCGCTCTACCATTGAGCTACGCCCGCACAGGATCCGCCGTGCAGGCGGATCCGGTCAACAACGAAACCGAGTTTACCCCAGTTCTGCGGCTGGCCGGAATTCAGGCCGGCTGGCCGGCCGTGGAGGCTTCCCGTTCGCGGGCTTCGGCGATTTCCTCTGCCCGGGCACGGTTGGCTTCCTCCGTCAGCGCCGCGCCGGCCGAGGCATCACGGGTCAGGTTTTCACCGGTCTCGGGGTCGAACAGATGCATCTTTCGGGTGTCCAGCCACAGTTCAGCGGAGCGCCCGCCGCGAATCCGGCTGGCGGCGTCCAGCGTGACCACGATCTGCGGCCGCAGTTCCTCGGCGTCCATCTCGCTGGCCAGCGAATTCAGCAGCTCCCGCACGGCGGGGTCCGGGTCGAAGTTGATGTAGCCGTACTGCTCGTTGCCCAGCCACTCGGTGTGGGTCAGTTCGGCCATGAACGTGGATCCCCGGTCCTTCTTGTGTTCTTCCACCAGGGAGGCGTCCTCAAAGAACTCGGGCCGCAAACCCGCGAGCACCACCTTCCTGCCTTCGGCCGCCCTGGCCCTGTCACCGGACACGGGGATGTCGCCGATCGGCGTCTTCAGGACGTTGCCCTCCAGGGTGGCCGGCAGGAAGTTCATGGACGGCGATCCGATGAAGCCCGCCACGAACAGGTTGACGGGCTGCTCGTAGAGTTCCCGCGGGGAAGCGATCTGCTGCAGCAAGCCCTTTTTCAGCACCGCCACCCGGTCGCCAAGGGTCATCGCCTCGGTCTGGTCGTGCGTGACGTAGACGCTGGTGACTCCCAGCCGCCGTTGCATCTGCGAGATCTCGGAGCGCATCTGGCCCCGCAGTTTCGCGTCCAGGTTGGACAGCGGCTCGTCGAACAGGAAGGCATCGGCCTGGCGCACGATCGCCCGGCCCATGGCCACGCGCTGCCGCTGGCCGCCGGACAGGTTCCCCGGCTTGCGCTCCAGGTGGTCGGTCAGTTCCAAGGTCTTCGCGGCGTCGGTGACGCGCCTCCGGATATCGTCCTCGGTGAACTTGCCCTTGGCCAGGCGCAGCGGGAACGCGATGTTCTCGAACACGGTCAGGTGCGGGTAGAGGGCATAATTCTGGAACACCATGGCCAGGTTCCGGTCCCTGGGGGCCTTTTCGTTGACGCGCTCGCCGTCGATCAACAGGTCGCCGGAGGTGATGTCCTCCAGCCCCACGATCATGCGCAGGAGGGTCGACTTGCCGCAGCCGGACGGTCCCACCAGGATGATGAACTCGCCGTCGGCGATGTCGATGCTGACGTCGTTGACGGCGGCGAAACCGTCGCCGTACTCCTTGACGAGGTTCTGCAGCGTGATCGATGCCATGGGATTTCCTTTCCTGCCGCGGGCTCAGCCCTTGACGGCGCCTTGGGTCAGGCCGGAGACGATTTGGCGCTGGAACAGCAGGACCAGCAGCACGATGGGAATGGTGACGATGATGGCCGCCGCGGAAATAGCGCCGACGGGGGATTCGAACTGGGAGGCGCCGGTGAAAAAGGCCAGCGCCGCTGGAACCGGCCGCGCCGCTTCGGTGGACGTCAGCGAAATGCCGTAGACGAAGTCGTTCCACGCGATGAAGAAGGCAATGATCGCCGTCGTAAAGACACCGGGTGCGGCCAGCGGCACGATGGCCTTGCGGAACGCCTGCCAGGTGGTGGCCCCGTCAACCTGTGCGGCCTGTTCCAGTTCCCACGGAATCTGGCGGAAGAACGCGGCCAGGGTCCAGATGGAGATCGGCAGGGTCAGCGAGAGGTAGGGGATGATCAGCCCGGGCCAGGTGTCATAGAGGCCGATGTTCCGCCAGATGTTGAACAGCGGCGTGACGATCGAGATCACCGGGAAGATGGACACCGCCAGCGCGGTGGTCAGGATGACCTTCTTGCCGGGAAAATCCAGCCGCGCGATGGCGTAGGCGCACAGGGTGGCCAGCACGACGGCGATGAAGGTCGCAATCAGCGCGATGCCGATCGAGTTCCGCAGCGAGCTCAGGAACAGCTCCTGCGCCGAGCCGACCAGGATCTGCTCGTAGTTCGAACCCGTCCAGGTGTTGGGCAGGAACTGTCCGGAGGTCAGTTCGCTGGGCAGCTTGAACGAGGTGGCCAGGATGGACGCCACCGGGAACAGCGCATAAATAAGCACCAGCACGGAGATGATGGTCCAGATGACCCGCTCCTTGGTCCGCGACGCTCTCATCACTTGCCTCCTCTCTGGCCGGCGAGGTCCACTTTGAACAGCTTGACGGCGATAAAACAGATCAGCAGTACGCAGACGAAGAGCAGCACGGACACCGCCGAACCCAGCCCGATTTCCAGCCGCCCGATCGAGGTCCGGTAGGCCAGCAGCGACAGCACCTCGGTGCCGAACGCGCCGTTGGTCATGATGAACACGTTGTCGAAGATGCGGAACGCATCCAGCGCGCGGAACAGCACGGCCACCATGATCGCCGCCTTCATGTTCGGCAGGATCACGCGCCGCATCCGCTGCCACCAGGTGGCGCCGTCGACCTCCGCCGCCTCGGTGAGTTCGTCGGGAACCTGGGCCAGGCCGGCGAGCAGCAGCAACGAGATGAACGGCGTGGTCTTCCAGATCTCGCTGGCCATGATCACGCTCAGCGATGTTCCGGTGTTGGCGAACCAGTTCAGGTCGGGATCAATCCCGGGCACCCAGTCGAACCATGAGTTCACGAAGCCGGAGTTGATATCGAACATGTAGAACCAGGCGAACGCGGACACCACCGTGATGATGCCGTACGGGACCAGGATCGCGGTGCGCAGCCAGCCTCGCACCGCCTTCAGCGCCTTGTGCATGACCAAGGCCAGCGCGAAGCCCAGGACGAGTTCGACGACGACGGTCACCACGGTGATCAGCAGCGTGACGCCCAGGTCCCGCCACCAGACGATGTCCGTGAGGATCACGCCGTAGTTGGCCAGCCCGATGAACTCGCGCTCGTCCGGCGCGGTGAGGCGGTAGCTGAAGAGCGAGTCGAACACGGCCTGCAGGATCGGGTAGGCGGTGACGGCCAGCATGATGACGAAGGCGGGACCGGCCAGCAGCCAGCCCAGCCGCCGCTCGGCCTTGGCGCGGTCGCTGTACTGCTGGACCGCGCGCCGCCGTCCGGCCCGTCCGGTCCCGCTGGCGGGCTGGGTGGGGATTTCGATCGAGGTGCTCACAGCAGGTTCTCCCCCCGTAGAACGGAGACGATGAAGTCTGAGGTTTCCTGCGGCGTCGTGGCCGGATCCACTCGCGACGGCGGGGCGAAATTCTGCTGCAGGCTGGTGGAAACTTCGTTGTAGAAGACGGTCTGCGGCCGCGGCGCGGACAGCTCCAAGGACTCGCGGATGGTGTCCGCCATCGGGAAGGACTCCTCGATCCGCGGATCCTCGTAGGCCTCCGTATTTGAAGGCGGGTTGCCGTTGGTGATGAAGTACTCGGCCTGGTTCTCCGGGGTGACGATGCACTCGATGGCCGCGTAGGCCAGGTCGGGATGCTCGCTCGCGGCGCCGACGCCCAGATTGATGCCGCCCAGCGGCGGAGCGGCGGGGTCGGTTTCGTTCATCTGCGGGTAGAGGGTCCAGCCGATGTCCTCGATCAGCGAGGGGTCCACCGTGCCTTCTTCCGCGGCGGTGTTCGTGGCCGGCCAGACGAACGGCCAGTTGACCATGAACGAGCCCTCGTCGCCCTGGAACAGGATCATGGAGT
This sequence comes from Arthrobacter sp. Y3223164, assembly GCF_059091005.1. NCBI lineage: Bacteria > Bacillati > Actinomycetota > Actinomycetes > Micrococcales > Micrococcaceae > Arthrobacter > Arthrobacter sp. Y3223164. The sequence continues at coordinate 8,329 of NZ_JBNHGF010000051.1, read as the reverse complement.
TGTTCTCGTCCTGGGTCGGCAGCCCCGGGCCGCCCAGCCCCTCCCGGCCGATGGTGGAGATGACCTCCGCCGCAGCCGTCCCGGGATCGCTGGCCAGCCCCAGCTCTATCTGATCGGCGTCCGCCTCGGGGTTCTCCAGGATCTGACCGCCCGCCGACTCGACCAACGCGTTCAGCCACACGGTCATGGACTCGCCGCGCTGGCCCTGGACGCCCAGGAACTTCTCCTGCTCGGCCGCGGCATCCATCAGCTGCTGCCACGTGACCGGCTGCGTCATGTCCAGGCCGGCGGCTTCGGCCACCGACTTCCGGTACCACAGCAGTTGGGTGTTGGCCCAGAACGGGACGGCGACCAGCTCGTCTTTCCACGTGGCCCCCGCGAGCGCGCCTTCCACCACGTTCTGCGTGGTGCGCTCCGCAACATCGTCCGGGACCGGCGCCAGGAACCCGGGCTCGGCCAGTTCGGGGATGAACGGCGGGTCCAGGCTCATGATGTCCAACGACGAATCGCCGGCCGCAAGGCGCCGGGCAAGCTGCTCCCGCTGGGAGGCCGCGTCATTGGGCAGCAGCGACGTCTCGATCCGGTACGCGCCGTCCGCCTGATCGGTGCACAGTTCCGCGATCGTCGCCTGCCCCCCGTCGTCGGGGTTGATGTACCAGGTCAGGGTGGGAGTTCCGTCCTCGGGGCTGCAGCCCGCCAGCAGCGTGGCTCCCAGCGCCAGCGTCACCGCCGCCCCCACGCGGGCTGTCGCGCGCCGGTGGCGCCGCCGGTTTTCGTCCTTGGGCATCGGCATGAGCCTCCCATTCTGGTAGACGCACTGGCCGCCCGGCTTCCGTTGCGCTTTGTGCCACGCAGCCTTGTGAAATAGAGCGTATTCTCCTGCAGGCGAATGCGCCATGGTTCGGCGGAGGTCAGGGACTGCGGGCCGGGGAATACCGCACGGCGGGCGGCACGTTGTGCCCCGTACTGCCGGAGTGCCCGGCAATTGATTTGAGGGACGGCGAGCATGACCACTCCACGCGACGAGACCCGCCGGCGGGAAAGCTGGCTCCGGTTCAGGGACAACCGGAACCAGGCGCTGGCAGCGGAGCACGGCTGGCTCACGCTCACCTCGCTGCAGTGGCTGCCGGCCGAGCCCGCGCGGCTGGAAAAGATCACCGGCCTGTGGAGCGCCAACGGGCCGGCCTCCGGCGGCGGCCACGCCTCGTTGACGGCGAGCGCCGAGGACGGCCTGTATCTGGCGGACAGCGGGGAGCCGGCCACCGGCACCTTGACGGCATCCCTGGGAAACGAGGAGTCGCTGCTCTGGGTGCGCCGCGGCAGTGTCGCCGTCGAATTGGCCGTCCGGGGCGACCGGTACGCCATCCGGACGCGGGACAACGACTCGCCCAAGCGGCGGGCCTTCGACGGGGTCCCGGTTTTCGATTACAACCCGGACCTGGTGGTGGCCGGCCGGTTCCAGGCGTATCCGGAGCCCCTCGCGCTGCAGATAGCCACCTCGAACCCGGCGGTGGGAGGCATCGCCACCGCCGTCGGCACGGTCAGCTTCGAACTGGGCGGAACGGTCCATACCTTGGTGGCGGAGCAAGAGAAACTGGGCGCCCTGTCGCTGAACTTCCACGACGAAACCAACGGAGACAGCACCGCCGGCTGGCGTTCCGTGGTGACCCGCCGTCCCGGCCCCGACGGCACGGTGCTGATCGATTTCAACCGGGCCACCAACTTCCCCAGCGCCTTTACCGCGTTCGGCACCTGCCCGATGCCGGTGGAAGGCAACATTATTGCGGCACCGGTGGAGGCCGGGGAGCGCCGCATGGGCTGAGCATCGCCGGGAACGGTGGCGCTTGCCGCTCCTCTGCGGCAGGATCAGTGGATGGACCCAACGGCGGGAGACTTCCGCACCATCACCGATGACCTGGCCGACCGCTTGGCGGAGCTCCCTGACGATGCCTGGGACGACCCCGCGCTGGAGCTGGAGTGGAGCTGCCGCGAGACGGTGGCCCACATCATGGACGACTTCGCGTTCTACGCCCTGCAGCTGTCGGGGCGGAACCCGCCGCAGGACGGCTACGTGGCGCTGCTGGACCCGCCGCCTTGGCGCCCGGGCGGGCCGCAGATCCTGTTCTGGCCCGACCCTGCCACGGGAACGGCCGGCATCGTCGGTTGTTTCGATGCCGCCGCGGGACTGCTGTACGCGGTGACGGCCACGGCCACCCGCACCCACCGCGGTTACCATCCGGCCGGGACCTCGGACGCCTCCGGTTTCGCGGCGATGGGCATCGCCGAAGCCGTGTTGCACGGATTCGACATACTGGCCGTCCACGGGGTCGGCTACCGGCCTGACGAAGCCGTCTTGAGACGGGTGCTGAACCGCATCTTTCCGGCTGCACGGCGCACCGGCGATCCCTGGCAGGATCTGCTCCACGCCAGCGGCAGGACGCCCGAAACCCGCGGCCGGAAGTGGCGGTGGGACTCCTCGGTCCGCGGCTGAGGACCCCAGCGCGGCTGCGGAGCATTCGCGGCGCCGGGGCCGTAGGCTGGTAGCAGGCCTGCAACGAGGCAGGAGGACCGACGGAAGCCGCCATGACCGTAGACAAGAACACCCGACGTCTCGAGGACGACATCGAGACTGATTTCTCGGACAAGATGAGCTACGGCTCCTACCTGTCCCTGGGCCAGTTGCTCTCCGCCCAGCACCCGGTCAGCCGCCCGGAGCACCACGACGAGATGCTGTTCATCATTCAGCACCAGACGTCCGAGCTGTGGTTGAAGCTGGTGCTGCACGAGCTGCGCACCGTCCGGCAGAAGCTGCGCGACGACGACTTGCGGTTCGCCATGAAAGGCATCGCCCGGATTAAGCACATCCAGCGCTCGCTGACCGAGCAATGGTCCGTGCTGGCCACGCTGACGCCTTCCGAATACGCCGAATTCCGGGGCGATTTGGGTTCGGCGTCGGGCTTCCAGTCCTACCAGTACCGTGCCGTGGAGTTCCTGCTGGGCAACAAGAACAAGGGCATGCTGGCCGTCTTTGCGGACGATCCGGCCGCCCAGGCCATGCTGGGCGAGCTGTTGGAACAAAGCAGCGTGTACGACGAATTCCTGGCCTACCTGCACCGGCACGGCTACCCGGTTCCGGTGGAGCTGCTAAACCGTGACGTGACCGAGGCCCACGAGTTCAACCAGGAACTGGTGGGGACGTTCAAGGCGGTCTACGAGAATGCCGGCGCGAACTGGGACGTCTACGAGGCCTGCGAAGAACTGGTGGACCTGGAGGACAACTTCCAGCTCTGGCGCTTCCGGCACCTGAAGACGGTGGAGCGGACCATCGGGATGAAGCATGGCACCGGCGGCTCCTCCGGCGCCGGCTTCCTTCGCCGGGCGCTGGAGCTCACCTTCTTCCCGGAGCTGTACGCGGTGCGCACGGAAATCGGCAAGGCCTGACCGGCGGCTTCGAAGCTGCCGGCGGAGGCCGTTCGTTCCCCCGCCGACAGCGGCCCCGTGGCCGCCACCGAGGGTGCTGCGGCCCGCCTGGTTCAATCGTCGCACCGCTGACACCGTTCCGACCAGAGGCCCGGTGCAAAAGCCCGGGCGGAGGCCGCGTCATGCGTCGGGGGAGAGCGCCGGTCCCGTGTATTTTTGAAGGGTGCTGATCTCCGACCGCGATATACGTGCCGAACTGGACTCCCAACGCATCGTCCTGGATCCGTTCCAGCCGGACATGATCCAGCCCTCAAGCGTGGACGTGCGGCTTGACCGGTTCTTCCGGCTGTTCGACAACCACAAGTACGCCCACATCGACCCGGAGTTGGAGCAGCCGGAGCTGACCCGGCTGGTGGAAGTGGACCCCGAGGAACCGTTCGTCCTGCATCCCGGCGAATTCGTGCTCGGCTCCACGTACGAGACCGTGACGCTGCCCCATGACATCGCGGCCCGGCTGGAGGGCAAGTCCTCGCTGGGGCGGCTGGGCCTGCTGACCCACTCGACCGCAGGGTTCATCGATCCCGGTTTCTCCGGGCACGTGACGTTGGAACTCTCCAACATGGCGACGCTGCCGATCATGCTCTGGCCGGGCTCCAAAATCGGCCAGCTGTGCTTCTTCCGGTTGTCCTCGCCGGCGGAGCATCCGTATGGTTCGGGCGTATACGGCAACCGCTACCAGGGCCAGCGCGGCCCCACGGCTTCGCGCAGCTACCAGAACTTCCACCGCACCGTCATCGAACGCTGACCCTGGCCGGGCGGCTCAGGCGCTGGGCGTACTGGCGCGCTGGATCCGGGCCGGCGTCTTGACCGGCAGCAGCGCCAGCAGGCCGGCGACCAGCACGACGAGGATGCCCAGGATGCCGTGGCGCTGTTCGCCGAAGACGGTAATGGACAGCGCGAACAGGGACGGGGCCAGGAAGCTGACGGCCCGCCCGGTGGTGGCGTAGAGGCCGAAGAATTCGCCCTCCTCGCCGCGCGGCGCGAGCCGGGCCAGGTAGGCCCGCGACGACGACTGGGCCGGCCCCACGAACAGGCACAGCAGCAGGCCGAAGACCCAGAACGTGGTGTCGCCGGTCCAGGCGTTGCCCAGGAACACGTGGTTGCCCGGGCCCAGCGCGAAAATGGCGACGGCGGCGACGATCAGCCCGACCAGCGCCCCCACGATGACGTTCTTCGGGCCGATGCGGTCGTCCAAGACCCCGCCCGCGACCGCGCCGACCGCTGCGACGACGTTTCCGGCGATGGCGAAGACAATTACTTGGCTGAGCGAGAAGCCGAAGGTGCCGGCGGCGATCACCCCGCCGAAGGTGAACACCGCCGCGAGCCCGTCGCGGAAGATGGCGCTGGCGATCAGGAAGAAAATCGTGTGCGGGCTGGAGGTGAAGATCGCCTTGATGCGGCGGAAGAGCAGCCCGTAGGACGCAAAAAAGCTCAGCGACGCGGCGGCAGGCTGGCGCGGGATCTCCGGGACGGCGAACAGTACCGGCAGCGCGAAGGCCATGAACCACACGGCGCAGAACACCGCCACCAGGCGGATGTTCAGCCCGTTCTCCGCCGTCGCCCCGAACCAGCCGGTTTCGGGCAGGACAAACCCGACCAGCACCAGGGCCAGCGCCACGACCCCGCCGACGTAACCCATGGCCCAGCCGAAGCCGCTGACCTTGCCGATGGTCGACGGCGTGGAGATCTGGGTGAGCATCGCGTAGTAATTCACGTTCGCGAACTCGAAGAAGATGTTGGCCAGCGCGATGAGTCCCACGCCCAGGAAAAGGAAGCCGGGGGAGGGGAAGACGAAGAAGCACAGGCCGGTCAGTACCGCGACGGCGACGCTGTTGAGCCCGAGCCACAGCCTGCGGCGGCCCCCGGTGTCGGAGCGTTGCCCGGTGACCGGGGCCAGGAGGGCGATGGCCAGCCCGGCGATAGCCAGCCCGTAGCCGAGGATTTCGGACGCGAAGGCCTCGCCGCCGAAGGCATCGCTGGTGAGATAAACGGTGAACACAAAGGTTGTCATGACCGCGTTGAAGGCGGCGGAGCCCCAGTCCCAGGAGGCCCAGGCCAGGACGTGTTTTTTATTCAGCCGCTCCGCGGCCGCGCCGCCCGCCGTGTGGGTTGCCGGAATGCCGGCCGACTCAGTCATACCGCGATGCTATCCGTTTCGCCTGCTGCGAACTTTGAGCAGCGCCGGGAGCCGCGTGAATCTTTGGCGAACAGCGGGATCACGCGCCGTCCGCGGCCCTCCCGGCGGCTGTCCGCGGCCCTCCCGGCGGCTGTCCGCGGCCCTCGGCGGGCGCCGCGCCGTCTATGCCATGGGTAGAATGGACCTTGGCCCTGTCCGTCTAAATCCTTGGCAAACCCGAAGGAAGTTCCGGAGTATCCTCGTGCTGATTGTGCTCACCCTGCTTTTTGCGGTGGCCTTTATAGCGCCCTTAATTTTCCGGAAGCTCGGCCGGTCAACGTTCTATATCCTCGCCGCGGTTCCCGCCGCCGGATTCGTCTGGCTGATCGCCACGTTCGACAACTACACCGGGTCTAGCCAGGCGGCGCTGGACGGCGCTCCGAACGCCCCGCCGTCGGAGGTCTTCGCCTGGGTCCCGGGCCTGCAGCTGGAACTGGCCTTTCGGATGGACACCCTCGCGGCGGTGCTGTGCATCCTGATCCTGGGCGTTGGCGCCCTGGTGCTGTTCTACTGCGCCCGCTACTTCAAGGCCGACGATCCGGACATCGGTCCTTTCGGCGCGCAGCTGCTGGCCTTCAGCGGCGCCATGTTCGGTTTGGTCACCGCCGATGACCTGATCCTGCTCTACATTTTCTGGGAACTCACCACCGTCCTGTCCTACCTGCTGATCGGGTACGCCAGGCACCGCCTCTCGGCGCGCCGGTCCGCGTTGCAGGCCCTGATGGTTACCACCCTCGGCGGGCTGACCATGCTGGTTGGCCTGCTCATGATCGGCCAAACCGCCGGCACCTACCGGATCTCCGAGATCCTCGCGGCAGCCGGAACGCTGATGGCACACGGCCAGATCATCGACATAGCCATCCTGCTGGTACTCATCGGCGCGATCAGCAAGTCCGCGTTGGTTCCCTTCCACTTCTGGCTCCCGGCGGCCATGGCGGCGCCGACCCCGGTCAGCGCCTACCTCCATGCCGCCGCCATGGTGAAGGCCGGCATCTACCTGGTGGCGCGGCTGTCACCCGGATTCTCCAGCACCGACTACTGGCACGGCGTCGTGCTGGGGCTCGGGCTGCTGACCATGCTGGTGGGCGGCTGGCAGGCCATGCGCCAGAACGACCTGAAGCTGATCCTCGCCTACGGGACGGTCAGCCAACTGGGCTTCCTGACCCTGGTGGTCGGGCTCGGTTCGCAGGAAGCCGCGCTGGCCGGAATGGGCCTGTTGCTGGCCCACGGTTTCTTCAAGGCGACCCTGTTCCTGGTGGTGGGCATCATCGACCACCAGGCCGGAACGCGTGACATCCGCGAACTGTCGCACCTGTACCGCAAGGCCCCAAAACTGTTCGTGGTCGCGGTCATCGGTGCCGCGTCGATGGCGGGCCTGCCGCCCCTGCTGGGCTTCGTCGCCAAAGAGTCGGTCTACGAAGCCTTCATCCACCGGGCCGAAGTCTCCGGCTGGGTGGGGGGCCTGCTCCTGGCCGGCGTGGTGGCCGGATCCATCCTGACCTTCGCCTACAGCGCCCGCTTCGTCTGGGGCGGGTTCGCGGCCAAACCCGGCCGCGCGGCCATCGAGTTCAAGCCCATTCCGTGGGCCTTCCTGGCGGCTCCCGCCGTGCTCGCCGTGGCCACCGTGGTGTTCGGGCTCTGGCCCGCCCCGGTGGAAGCCGCCGTCGCCCCCTACGCCGGTCTCTTCACCCTGGACACCGCAGCCACGCACCTGGCGCTGTGGCACGGGGTGACGCCGGCTCTCGGGCTGACCGCCGTCACCATCGCCGCCGGTGTCGCCCTGTTCCTGCTGCGCACTCCGATAGCGGCCTTCCAGGCCAGGATCAGCTTCATCCCGGACGCGGACCGGATCTACCGCGGCATCATCGGCGTGCTGGACGAGGTGGCCATCTGGGTCACGGGCCGGACCCAGCGGGGCTCGCTGGTCTTTTACCTGTGCGTGATCCTGATCGTGGCGATCGTGACTCCGTTGAGCGCCATCGTCCTGATGGACGCTCCGCTGCCCGAGAGCGTGGTGTGGTTCGATACCCCGGCGCAGGCCATCGCGGGGCTGATCGTGGCGGCAGGAGCGCTGGGTGCCATCCGCGCGAACAAGCGCTTCATGGCGGTGCTGATGGTCTCGGTGGCCGGCTATGGCCTGGCCTTTATCTTCGCCATGCAGGGGGCGCCGGATCTGGCGCTGACCCAGATGCTGGTTGAAACAGTCTCCCTGGTGGCTATCGTGCTGGCACTTCGGTCCCTGCCGGCGCGACTGTGGCTGCGCACGCCGGGGCGCTTCAAACTGCTGCGCGCCATCATCGGCGCCGCTTTCGGCCTCACGATGATAGTGATCGCGATGACGGCGATGGCGGCACGCACGGCCGATCCGGTGTCCCTGGCCCTGCCGCAGCTGGCCTATGAGGGCGGCGGCGGCAAGAACATCGTCAACGTCATTTTGGTGGACATCCGGGCCTGGGACACGTTCGGCGAGATTTCCGTGCTGGCCCTGGCAGCTACCGGCGTGGCCAGCTTGATCTTCATCCGGAGCCGCGGGGAGAAGCGTCCGGAGCCCGTGGACGCCGTCGCCAGCGGATCCGTGGGGCGCGGTTACGAGACCGTGGCGCACTCGGACCGCGAGGCGGCGGCCCTGGCGACGGCCCGCAAGTTCGCCGTCGTCGCGCGAGACGCCTTGCT
>NZ_JBNHGF010000050.1:0-12449 GCF_059091005.1 Arthrobacter sp. Y3223164 | reverse complement strand
GGGAGGCCGGCGTCCAGTCGATGGTCGGCTTCAACTACCGGCGGGTGCCGGCGCTGGCCCTGGCGCGCCGATTGATCGCCGAAGGCAGGATCGGCGCCGTACGGCAGGTGCGGGTCGCCTACCTTCAGGACTGGCTGGCCGACGACACCGCCCCGATGACGTGGCGGCTGCGCCGCGAGACCGCCGGCTCCGGGGCGCTCGGCGACCTGGCTTCGCACGCGGTGGACCAGATCCACTTCCTGCTCGGCGCGCGGGTCGCGTCGGTCTCCGCCACGCTCAACACGTTCGTCGAAACCCGGCAGGGCCCGGGCGGGCCCGAACCGGTGACGGTCGACGACGCCGCGTGGGCCACCTTGCGGCTCGATTCCGGCGCGGTGGCCAGCCTGGAGGTCAGCCGGATGGCCGCGGGCCGCAAGAACGCGCTGCGGATCGAGGTCTACGGGTCCGCCGGGCATCTGGGCTTCGACCTGGAGCGGCTCAACGAGCTCTCCTATTACGACGCCGGGGCCCCGCCGGGGCTCGCGGGCGCGGCGAGGATTCTGGTCACCGAGGAGACGCACCCGTACCTGCAGGCCTGGTGGCCGCCGGGCCACGTGCTCGGCTGGGACCACACGTTCACCAGCCAGGCCGCCGATTTCCTGGCCGCGGTGGCAACCGGCCGGGCACCGAGCCCAAGCTTCGAGGACGGCCTGGCCGTGCAGAAGGTGCTGGACGCGATGGTGCGCAGCGCCGGGCAGGCGGGCACCGCCGTCGTCCTTGCCGAAACCGACACCCGCGCCGACTATGCAGGAGCAACCGATGGCCCGTAATTTCACGCTGTTCACCGGCCAGTGGGCGGACCTGCCCCTGGAGAAGGTGGCCGAACTGGCCGCGGGCTGGGGCTACGACGGCCTGGAGATCGCGGTGTCCGGCGGCCACCTCGATGCGTGGCGCTGGGACGACGACGACTACATCGCCGACCGGCTCGGCATCCTGGAGCGCAACGGCCTGCGGGTATGGGCGATCTCCAACCACCTGAAGGGCCAGGCGGTGTGCGACGACCCGATCGACTTCCGGCATCAGGCGATCGTCGGCGAACGCGTGTGGGGCGACGGCGAGCCGGAGGGCGTGCGGGCGCGGGCGGCCGAGGAGATGAAGCACACGGCGCGGCTGGCGCAGCGGCTCGGCGTGAAGACGGTGGTGGGATTCACCGGGTCTTCGATCTGGCAGTACGTGGCGATGTTTCCGCCGGTGCCCGCGGACGTGATCGAGGGCGGCTACCGGGACTTCGCCGACCGGTGGAACCCGATCCTGGACGTGTTCGACGAGTGCGGGGTCCGGTTCGCGCACGAGATCCACCCCTCCGAGATCGCCTACGACTACTGGTCGACCGTGCGGGCACTGGAGGCCTTGGGGCACCGCGAGGCGTTCGGCATCAACTGGGATCCCAGCCACATGATGTGGCAGGACATCGACCCGGTCTCGTTGATCTGGGACTTCAAGGACCGGATTTACCACGTGGACTGCAAGGACACGAAGCTGCGGATCACCGGTCGCAACACGCGGCTGGGATCGCATTTGCCGTGGGGCGACCCGCGGCGCGGCTGGGACTTCGTCTCCACCGGGCGCGGCGACGTGCCCTGGGAGGCCAGCTTCCGGGCGCTGGCGGCGATCGGCTACGACGGGCCGATCTCGGTGGAGTGGGAAGACGCCGGAATGGACCGGCTGCAGGGGGCGCCGGAAGCCCTGCGGTTCCTCAAGGGGTTCGACTTCGATCCGCCGCAGGCCTCCTTCGACGCCGCGTTCAAGCAGTAGGGGCGGTGGGGCACCGGTGGCCGACCCGTTCGCTCCCAGGTACGCTCCCACGTATGGGCCTAACTTCCCACGTTTCGGGAGGTCTTAAGCCCCTGACCTGCGGCGATGCCGGAGATCCATCCAAGACGTGGGAGCGAAAGTGCTTCCTGCCTGCCCAAACACGCCGGCTGTCCAAGTTCTGCAGGAATTGTCCACGTTCTGGAAACCGATGCGGCCCTGACCTGCGGCGATGCCGAAGGGCCGCCCAAAACAAGGACAACCGGGGCCCCTGGGCTGAGCCGTGCGGACCTGCCCGCCGAACTCCTGCAGCTGGCCAGGACCTTTAGTAGGCTGTGGCCATGCGCGAACTCCAGGCCACGATCATTGACGAAATGGGTGTCCAGCCCTCCATCGACCCGTCACAGGAAGTCGCACGGCGCGTCGGATTCCTCAAGGAGTACCTTAAGACCACCGGCAGCAAAGGCTTTGTGCTGGGCATCAGCGGCGGCGTCGACTCCAGCCTCGCCGGCAAGCTGGCCCAGCTGGCGGTCGACGAACTCGAGGCAGAAGGCGTCGAAGCCACCTTCGTGGCCGTGCGCCTCCCGTACGGCGTCCAGCACGATGAAGCCGACGCGCAGGCAGCCATGGATTTCATCCGGCCGAAAACGTCGTGGACGTTCAACATCAAGTCGGCCGTGGACGGCTTCGAGTCCGAATTCACGACGACGACCGGCGAAGAGATCACCGACTTCAACAAGGGCAACATCAAGGCCCGGGCACGGATGATGGCCCAGTACGCGCTGGCCGGCCAGCACAACTACCTGGTGCTGGGCACGGACCACGGCGCCGAGTCGGTGACCGGCTTCTTCACGAAATTCGGCGACGGCGCCGCCGACGTGCTGCCCCTGTTCGGACTCAACAAGCGGCAAAACCGGCAATTGTTGGTGCACCTTGGTGCCAGCGACCAGGTGGCACACAAGGTGCCGACGGCAGACCTGTTGGACACCACGCCCGGCCGCACCGACGAGGACGAACTGGGGATCAGCTACGACCACATCGACGACTACCTTGAGGGCCGCGCCATCCCCGACGAGGTCGCCGAAAAGATCGAGCAGCGCTACTTGATGACCCGGCACAAGCGGACCACCCCGGTGTCCATCCTCGACAAATGGTGGCAGGGCTAGGCGGAACCGTCACTCGGCCAGGCGAGGCGCGGCCGGCCGGCCTGCCGCTGACCGCCATCTGGCCATCTGGCCAGGCGGGTGAAGCACAGCCCGCCTGAGGATCTGCCACCCGCTCGGGCGGCTGAAGCGTCAGCCGACCAGGCTCTTCGCCCGCATCACTGCCTTGCGGAACTCATCCTGGTTTTTCCGGCTGATCATCGCCCTGCCACCGGGGCTGGGCGCCTTGATGACGGTCGGGCGGGTGAACGCACCCATGTGTTTCGCCCATTGAGTTTTGGTGAACGTCCCGCACAGCACGACGGCTTGGAGCCGAGGCAGCAGCCCCAGGACGGACTTGAGCGCCTTGACGCCGGCTATTGTCTGGACCGGAGTCGGCTCGGCGCCGTTAAGGAAAAACGGCACCGTATTCCAGAGGAGAACCCCCTCGTGCAGCTCCGCTTCCTGGCGTTCGTTCCAGCACCGCTCGGCCGCCTGGTCGGGGTTGTCTACCGACACGAATCCCGGCCCCTCAGCGGTGACCGTCTGGCTTCCCGGGCTGTCGAGCAGAAAGAGCACCCGCGCCTCAACGCCCGCATCCGCCGGGTCAAAATGCGGGACGGGTTCGGTGCGGGTCCGCGCGTAGGCGTCCCGCCATTCCTCAAGCTTCTGTATGGCTGGCTCGGATGACAGCATGGCTTGCCGCCGCTGCCGTTCGAGTGGATCTGCTAAAGACTGCGGCTTATCAGCAAACATCTATCCAACATACCCCTGAAGCCTTGGGGCCGTGGGGAGCCGACGACGGGCCCGAGCCGCCCGAGCGGCGAGCACAGCCTGCCGCCGTTGGGTAACGTAGCTGTTGTGAAGATTGCTACCTGGAATGTGAACTCGATCCGTGCCCGCGCCGACCGCGTTGAGTCCTGGCTGCAGCGCTCCGACGTGGATGTGCTGGCCATCCAGGAGACCAAGGCCAAGGATGAGAACTTCCCGTGGGACCTGTTCGAGAAGAACGGCTACGAGGTGGCGCACTTCGGCCTGAACCAGTGGAACGGCGTGGCCATCGCCTCACGGGTGGGCCTGGATGACGTGGAACGGACGTTCGACGGGCAGCCGCACTTCGGCAAGACCGAGGACACGACTGCCGCCGAGGCCCGTGCCATCGGGGCGACCTGCGGCGGCGTGCGCGTGTGGAGCCTGTATGTCCCCAACGGCCGCACGGTCGACGATCCCCACATGCCCTACAAGTTGAACTGGCTCAAGGCCCTCAAGGAAGAGGCCGCCGGCTGGATCCAGGCGGACCCGACGCTCCCCGTCGCACTGATGGGCGACTGGAACATCGCTCCCACCGACGACGACGTCTGGGACATCGATTGGTTCCGCGCGCAGAACGCCACCCACGTGACCGAACCCGAGCGCGCCGCCTTCCGCGCGTTCGAAGAGGCCGGATTCGTCGACGTCGTCCGCCCGCACACCCCCGGGCCGGGCGTCTACACCTACTGGGACTACACGCAGCTGCGCTTCCCCAAGAAGGAAGGCATGCGTATCGACTTCATCCTCGGCTCCCCCGCGCTGGCCTCCCGCGTCACCGGGGCGATGATCGACCGCGAAGAGCGCAAGGGCAAGGGCGCCTCGGACCACGCGCCGGTCATCGCGGAGCTGGACTGAGATGAAGTTCCCGTACGTCTCCTACCTGCGGGTCTTCGAACCACTGGATGTGTTCGACGACGACCAGCAGCTGCTCATCATGAGCCAGCGCGGCCGGGGCAGGGACGTCACGGAGGACCTGGACCGCGGTGATTCGCTGCGCCGGATCACCCGCACCGTGTCGGACCCGTTTCCGCACTCCAGCGACGACTTGATCCGGGTCCTCCACTATCCGACGCCCGAGGGCATCACCACGCCGCGGTACTGCCCCAACCAGCTGGCCGTCCGCAGCACCCTGGCCGCGGAATCGCTCTCCAGCAGCCTGCGTGATCCGCTGCTGGGGCTGCTGGTGCCCGAAGCGGCGAGGGACGCCCAGCAGTCCCGGCTGGACCCGGACAACTTTGTGGACGCCCTGGCCAAGCTGCATACGCGCAGCTCCACCTGGGGCATCCCGTTCGGCTGGTTCGTGCTGTTCCGCGAGGACGACCACACCGAAAAGGTGGAGAGCGACCACACGCTGCAGACGGTCCGCCTGGCTGCCCCGGTCCCGCAGTGCATCGACCGGGCCCGTTACGCGGCGGCTTCCCTGGCCCTGGCCGCCCCGGGCCTGGACCTGCTGGAAGAACTGACGGAGCTGACCGAGTGGCTGGAAACCTTCACCGCGGACGGCATCGTGGAGCTGGATTACGGCCGCGTGGCCGAGCTGGTCTACCCGGACGAATCGCCCTCGGACGTGCACGCCGGCATCGAATCGCTGGCCGACGGCGACATGACCGGAGCCGCCGCCGCCTACCGCCGGCTCGCCGGCCGCTGGATCAAGATCCGCCAACTGGCCCGCGCTTCCTGACCGCTGACCGCCGGCCCGGAGCCAACCGGCAATCACGACGACGGCGGGGCGGTCGAGGCCCGGACCACCAGTTCGTGGGGCTGGACCCGCGGCACGTCCAGCCGCGCCTTTCCCTGCAGTTCGGCCAGCAGCAGCCGGGCCGCGTAGGCCCCCTGTTGGTCCGGCCGCTGCCGGACGGTCGTCAGCCCCATCGGCTCGGCGAACTCGTGGTCGTCGATGCCCACCACGGAGACGTCCTCGGGCACCCGCAGCCCGCGCTCCTGCGCGGCCCTCAGGGCGCCGAAGGCCATCTCGTCCGCGGAGGCGAAGATCGCCGTCGGCCGTTCCCCGGGTGTGTCGAGGAGCGCGCCGACGGCAGCCCTGCCGCCGGCGAACCGGAAGTCACCCATCGCCAGCCATTCCGGCCGAACCCGCAGCCCGTGCCGGGCCATCGTGTCCCGGAAGGCCAGCTCGCGGCGGCGCGGCACGTCGAAGTCGATCCCGTAGGCGCCGCCGCCCTGCAGGTGCGCGATCCGCGTGTGCCCGAGCCCGATGAGATGCTCGACGGCCTCGGCGGCCGCGGCGGTGTCATCCACGCTCACGCTGCGCAAACCGTCCACCTGCCCGCCGACGATCACGTTTGGATACTCCAGCGCCTGCAGCGCCGCCAGTTCGTCCGCGGTCAGCTCCATGCACATCACCAACAGCGCGTCGATCCGCTTGCGCAGCATGGACCGGTGGAACACCCGTTCACGGTTGGTGCCGGTGCCGCCCAGACTGAACACGATCAGGTCGTAGCCGGCCGCCCGCAACACCCGGTCCACGCCTTCCAGCGCGGACGCGAAGTACCACCGGTCGATCACCGGCAGCAGCACGCCCATGGCCCTCGTGCGGCCCGAGGCCAGGTGGGCCGCCGACGACGACGGCACGTAGCCCAGCGAGTCGGCGGTCGCCAGCACGCGGTCGCGGGTGGCCGTGGAGACCCCGGACAATCCGCGCAGGGCACGGGAAACCGTTGCGGTCGAGACGCCGGCGGCCCGCGCGACGTCGTCGATCCCGGTCACGGCGTGCTCACCCCTTGAGGCCACCAGCCAGCAGGCCGCGGACAAAGTAGCGCTGCAGGCCGAAGAACACCGCCAGCGGCACGATCATGGAAACGAACGCGCCGGCGGTCAACCGGTGCCACTCGTCGCCGCGGGTGCCCGTCAGTTCGGCCAGCCGCTGGGTGATCGGCGCGACGTCGGCGGTGCCTCCGGAGAACACCAGGGCCACCAGCAGGTCGTTCCAGACCCACAGGAACTGGAAAATGCCGAAGGAGGCGATCGCCGGCACGGACAGCGGCAGGATGATCCGCCAGAAGATTGTCGCGTGCCCGGCGCCGTCCACCCGCGCCGCCTCGATGACCTCCCCGGGGATCTCCGAGATGAAGTTGTGCAGCAGGAAGATGGCCAATGGCAGCGCGAAGATGGTGTGCGCGATCCACAGCTGGGCGTAGGTTCCGGCCGGCAGCAGCTGGAACTCGCCGATCTTGAGGTTGATGAACAGCGAGAGCAGCGGGATCAGCGCCATCTGCAGCGGCACAATCTGCAGCGCGAACACCACAATGAACAAGGTGTCCTTGCCGCGGAACCGGCCCCAGGCGAAAACGTAGGCCGCCATCGAGGCGATCACCAGGGGGATCAGGGTGCCCGGGATGACGATCGCCAGCGAGTTAATAAAGTACTGCCCCAGATTGGACGCGGACCCGCCTTTGGAGGCCAGCACATCCGTGTAGTTCTCGGTGGTGAACTGCAGGTCGCCCAGGATGTTCCACCAGCCGTTGGCCTGGATGTTGTCTTCCGGGCGCAGCGAGGAAATGAACAGGCCGAAGGTCGGCACGGTCCAGATGACGGCGATGATGATCGCTGCCGCGGTGGCTCCGCGCGAGGTCAGGCGCTGCTTAACCCGCCGGGTGATCGGGATCTGCTGTTCGGTGGTGCTGGCGAGGACGGCGTCGGGAGCGGTGGGGATGGCAGGCGTTGCGCTCATCGGATTTCCCTCTGCTTCTTCAGCTGCCGGGCGTTGTAGACGACGATCGGCAGCACCATCAGGAACAGGATCAAGGCCAGCGCGGCGCCGCGTCCGGGTTCGTTGGCGCGGAACGCCTGGGTGTACATCTCGTTGGCCACCACCGAGGTTTCGAAGTTTCCGGCGGTCATGGTCCGCACGATGTCGAAGACCTTCAGCGTGCCGATCGTGATGGTGGTGACCACCACGATCAGTGCCCCCCGGATGGACGGGATGGTGATGGAACGGAACTGCTGCCAGGCGCTGGCCCCGTCCAGCCGGGCGGCCTCCACGATTTCGGTGGGGATGCCCTTGATCGCCGCGGAGAGGATCACCATGGCGAAGCCGGTCTGGATCCAGACCATGACCGCGATCAGGAAGAACGTGTTCTCCGGCGCGTCCAGCAGGAACTGCTTGGGTTCGCCGCCAAACCACACCAACACCTGGTTCAGCAGGCCGATCTGTTCGCGTTCGCCGCCGCGGTACGTGTACATGAATTTCCAGATCACGCCGGCGCCCACCATGGAGATGGCCATCGGCATGAACACCAGCGCCTTGAGCGCCTTCTCGCCGCGCGCCCGGTCGATGAACACCGCGTAAGCCAGGCCGATGCCGGTGGACAGCAGCGGCACCAGGACCACCCACAGCAGCGTGTTGCGCAGCGTGACCAGCGCTTCGGGCTGGGTGAACATCCACACAAAGTTGTCCAGGCCGTTCGGCGTTCCGGCGCGGTCCGTGAACGCCAGGTACGTGGTCTGGATGGCGGGCCACACCAGCCCAATGGTGAGGAGCACGACGGCGGGGGCCAGGAACCCGATGATCGTCGCCTTATCGCGGAACGACTTCGGCGCCCGGTCCACCAACAGCATGATCAGGGCGATGATCGCGGCGAAGACCGCCAGGGCGATCGCCACCTGCACGAGCTTTTCGCCAACGTCCTCCATGGCACTTACCTCCTTGGTGCGTGGAAGGGACAGGCCGTGCCCGGCCACACCGCCTGCATCGGGTCGCAGGCGGTGCGGCCGGGCTGCCGGCGGCTGCCTAGTCCTTGGGCCAGCTGGCCTCGATGGAATCCACGACCTCTTGCGTCGACTTGCCGTTGATCCACTCCACGATGCCGCTCCAGAAGGAGTTGGCGCCGACCGCGCCCGGCATCAGGTCCGATCCGTCGAACCGGAAGGTGGTGTCCTCCGACTGCAGCAGTTCGATGGACTGGCGGTCCAGGTCGCTGGCGGCCAGCGCCGGGTCGAGGCCCTTGTTGGCGCTGATCGCGGCGCCCTGCTTCACGCGGTTGTTGGCGAACTCGGCCGAGGCCATGAACTGCAGGTAGGCCGAGACCTCATCGCTTTCGGTGTAGGCTGCCACGAACTCGCCGCCACCGGTGATGGCGCTGGCGCCGGCCTCCTGGCCGGGAGTGATGAACGCCCAGACGTCGCCGTCCTCGGCCACGTTGGTGCCTTCCGGCCAGTTGGCCGCCTGGAACGTGGCCTGGTGGTGCATGGCGCAGGTGCCGTCGATCACCGGGATGCCGCCGTCGTCCACCGAGGTGGAGATGATCGAGCGGACGTCGCCGATGCCGCCGTTGACGTAGTCCTCGTTCTTCAGGATGTCGCCGACGGCGTCGAAGGCCTCGGCCACCTGCGGATCGTTGAACGGGATCTCGTGGTTGACCCACTGGTCGTAAACATCCGGTCCGGCCTGGCGCAGCAGCGCGTCCTCGATCCAGTCGGTGCCCGGCCAGCCCGTGGCCTCGCCGGACTCGAATCCTGCGCACCACGGCTTCATGGTGCCCTCGTCGGCGATGGTCTGGGTGAGTTCCATCATCTCGTCCCAGGTCTTCGGAACTTCCCAGCCCTTCTCCTTGAACGTGGCCGGAACGTACCAGACGTAGCCCTTCACGCTGGCCAGCATGGGGGCGGCGTAGAAGGTGCCGTCCACGGTGCCGTAGGTCTTCCAGTCCTCGGACCAGTTCTCGTCGACCAGGTCGGACACCTCCTGGGGCGCAGGCTTCAGGTAGCCGGCCTGGGCCTGGGCGGCCAGCAGTCCGGGCTGCGGGAAGATCGCCACGTCCGGCGGATTGCCCGCCTGGGCGCGGACACCGATCTGCGTCTCGAACTCGTTGGAACCCTCGTACACCACGTCGATCCCGGTACACTCCTCAAAGTCCACCCAGGAATTCTCCAGCAGATCCTGCTCGGCATCGGTGATGGTCGAGTAGACGCTGACCTCGGCGCCGTCGAAGGTGCCGTAGGCCTCATAGGCGGCGCAGTCTGCGGCGGGCGCCGGCGACTCTTCGGATTCTGTTCCTCCCCCGCAGGCGGACAGTGTCAGTGCCATGGCGCCGAGCGCGGCCACCGGCAGGGCGGCCTTTCTGGAGCGTGCATAGTGCATGTTGTGACTCCTTTGTCCGGTGGCCCCGACAGAGCTGAGCTGGTCAGGAAGAACCCACCAAGTACCCATCTGATAACTCGTAACGTAAACGCTTACACAGTGTGTCGCAAGGCACATTTTCGAGGCGGTGGCGTTCGATGCCGAATCGTGATGTGCGCCGCATCCGCGGCCGCGCTGTCTGTTCGGCCTCAGAGATCATTAGGCTGGAAGTGGTCCTGACCCCCCGAATCGAGGAGAGCCAATGACCGCAGCAAACGCTCCCTGGTGGCGCGACGCCGTCATCTACCAGATCTATCCGCGCTCCTTCGCCGACCACAACGGCGACGGAATGGGCGACCTGCCCGGAATCAGCGCCAAGATCCCTTACCTAAAGAACCTGGGGGTGGACGCCATCTGGCTTTCGCCCTTCTACGTCTCCCCGCAAAACGATGCCGGCTACGACGTGGCGGACTACCGCGACGTCGACCCGCTGTTCGGCAGCCTGGACGACTTTGACTCGTTGCTGGCACGCGCCCACGAGCTGGGCCTGCGGGTGATTGTCGATCTGGTGCCGAACCACACGTCCGACCGGCACGAATGGTTCGTGGGCGCGCTGGCCTCCGAGGCCGGATCGCCCGAACGTGCCCGCTACATTTTCCGGGACGGCAAGGGCCCGGACGGTGACGAGCCACCCAACAACTGGCAGTCGGTGTTCGGTGGCGATGCCTGGACCCGGATCACCGAACCCGACGGCACGCCCGGGCAGTGGTACCTGCACCTGTTCGACTCCTCGCAGCCGGACCTGAACTGGGAGAACCCCGAAGTCCGGGCCGAAATGGTCTCCGTTCTGCGGTTCTGGCTGGACCGCGGCGTGGACGGCTTCCGGATTGACGTGGCCCATGGCCTGGTCAAGGCCGAGGGCCTGCCGGATTGGGCGGCCAAGACCTCGATGGTGGCCGGCAGCGAGCGGCTCCCGGGCGACGACGCACTGCCCGACGGTGACGAAACGGCGGTCGGCCGGCCCGCGGGCGCCTCGCCCACCCCCGATGCCCGTGCGTCCGAGGAACAGGTGCTGGAACCCGCCGCGGCGGATGCCCGCGAAGCGGCGGCACAGCAGGCAGTTGCCCGGGAGGAGGAGCGCCTGCATCCGGAGACCCCGCCCTACTTCGACCAGGACGGCGTGCACGAGATCTACCGGGAATGGCACAAGGTCCTGGCCGAGTATGACGGCGACCGCATGCTGGTCGCCGAGGCCTGGGTCGAGCCCGCCGAGCGGCTTTTTGCCTACGTCCGGCCCGACGAGATGCAGCAGGCCTTCAACTTCGACTTCCTGCTCGCCGGCTGGGATGCCCGACGGATGGCCCGCAGCATCGACGATTCGCTCGCCGCTGCATCATCGGTGGGTGCGCCAAGCACCTGGGTGCTGTCCAATCACGACACTGTCCGCCACAGCTCCCGGTACGGGTTGGCGGATCCCACCACCTACCCCAAGGGCATTGGCCCCGGCGACGAACGGCCCGATGAGGAACTCGGCCACGCGCGCGGCCGTGCCGCGGCGCTGGTGATGCTGGCGCTGCCCGGCTCCGCCTACCTCTACCAAGGCGATGAGCTGGGCCTTCCGGAGCACACCGCCCTGCCGGCCGAAGTGCGCCAGGACCCCGCGTTCTTCCGCACCGGCGGCGAAGAGCGTGGCCGCGACGGCTGCCGGGTGCCGATCCCCTGGCGCGCGGAGGCGCACGGCTACGGGTGGGGCTCCACCCAGCATGAACCGTGGCTGCCGCAGCCCGAGAGCTTTGCGCGCTATGCGGTGGATCGGCAGGTGGGAGTAGCAGCTTCCACCTACGAGCTGCATCGGGCGGCGCTGCGCCTGCGGGCGGAACAGAAGCTGGGCCACGGCAGCCTGGAATGGGCCGCAGAGCATAATCCGGGATCTGGGATCCTGAGCTACCGCAACGGGACCCTCCAGGTCCTGGCCAACATGGGCAGGTCCGCCGCCCGGCTGCCCGACGGCGCCTCCCTGGTGCTGGAGTCGCAGGAGGGAGCAGTCTCCGACGGGATGCTGCAGCCCAACGGGGCCGTCTGGCTTGCCACTGCCGCCGACGGGCAGTCCGGCTAGCGGACGCGGTCGGCGCGGACCAGCCGCGAGCGCGCGCCGGCCACCAGGTGGATGACCACCGGGAAGCTGAATCCGACGGTCAGGTCCAGCGCCTCCACGAGGTCGGAGACTTCGTCCGCCACGGCCTGCGGGGACACCCCGAGGCGCGGAACCACCCGGACGCGCAGGCCGCCGCCGCCCTCGTAGTCGTAGGCGGTGACCGTTGCCTGCAGGATGCTGTCGCGTTCCCGCAGCGCATCGCGCAGCGCCTGCTCGGCCACGGCGGCACTGAGCCAGACGGCGCCGGGGTCGCCCGCGCCGTCGTAATCCGCGGCGATGGTACCGGTGCGGCCCTTGCCCTGCTGAGCGGCCCACGCGATCATCAGCAGCACCATCAGGAGCAGCACCAGCGCCACCACAATCCACAGCCAGCTGTCCCGCTGGCCGGGCAGGGTGGTGGCGTCCAAAACCGTCCCCAGGTTGGCGCCGGCCTGCTCCGTGGCGGCCTGCCACCGGCCGGCGAGCGCGGGAACCA
>NZ_JBNHGF010000049.1:0-12934 GCF_059091005.1 Arthrobacter sp. Y3223164 | reverse complement strand
ACCGACGCCACGCCGGGTTCGCGCTCGCCCAGGCTCTGGCCCCAGCCGCGGCGGCGGACGCCGGCGAGGACTGTCGGGGTGAAGCGCGCCCCATGGAGTCCTTCGAGCAGCCTCTCGTGGTCTTCCCAGGCCAACAGCACCTGGGCGGCGGAGCCGGCCTTCATCGAAAGCTGTGTCCCCACCGGAATAGTGTCCCGCAATCCGATCGGCCGCTCGGCCGAGGCGACGCATACCCGCGAATCGCCCTGCCGGCGGAAAACCTGGGCGCTCTCACCCGTGGCATCGCGGAGGTTCATGAGCACCGGACCGGCGGCGGCTATGAGCCGGTCTTCGCCGGCGGCCGCGGCTAATTCGACCAGCCTGCTGCCCAGGACAAACCTGCCCTGCATGTCCCGGCTGACCAGCCGGTGGTGGACCAGCGCCAAAGCGAGCCGGTGGACGGTGGGCCGGGCCAGGCCGGTGGCGGCCACCAGTTGGGCCAGGGACGTGGGTCCGGCCTCCAGGGTGTCCAGCACCATGGCCGCCTTGTCGATGACGCCGACACCGCTAGGATTGTCCATAAGCTGATATTCTCATCTCAATATATGAGATGCAAGTCGATTGACTGGCGGGCGGGCAGCCTCGCTGGAAGAGTTAAAGCACACACTTGGTGCGGGCCTCCCGGCGGGAGAAAAAGCCTGCGTTGGTATTGATGGAGGAGATCTGGCCATGGCCGGTAACACTGCGGGCAAGACGCTCGCCGAAAAAGTCTGGGATGCACACGTGGTGCGCCACGGCGACGGTGAAGGCGCGGCGCGCCAGCCCGACCTCCTCTACATCGACCTTCACCTGGTACACGAGGTCACGTCGCCGCAGGCCTTCGAGGGCCTGCGCCTGGCGGGGCGCGGGCTGCGCCGCCCGGACCTGACCATCGCGACCGAGGACCACAACACCCCCACGCTGGATATCGACAAGCCGATCGCCGACCCGACCAGCCGCACCCAGATCGAGACGCTGCGCACCAACTGCCGTGAATTCGGGGTCCGGCTGCACTCGCTCGGGGACGCCGAGCAGGGGATCGTGCACGTGGTGGGTCCCCAGTTGGGACTCACCCAGCCCGGCATGACGGTGGTGTGCGGCGACTCGCATACCTCCACCCACGGTGCCTTCGGTGCCCTGGCATTCGGCATCGGGACCTCCGAAGTTGAGCACGTCATGGCGACCCAGACGCTGTCGCTGAAGCCGTTCAAGACCATGGCCATCAACGTCGAGGGAACGCTGCGCCCGGGGGTGACCGCCAAGGACATCATCCTGGCGGTCATCGCCAAGATCGGAACCGGCGGCGGCCAGGGCTACGTGCTGGAGTACCGTGGCTCCGCCATCCGTGCCCTGAGCATGGAAGCCCGGATGACCATCTGCAACATGTCCATCGAGGCGGGCGCCCGCGCCGGCATGGTCGCGCCGGACCAGACCACCTTCGACTACCTCAAGGGCCGGCCGCACGCCCCGGAGGGCGCCGACTGGGACGCCGCCGTCGAAAATTGGCAGACCCTGCGTACCGACGACGACGCGGTGTTCGACGCCGAGGTCTTCCTGGACGCCGATACGCTGGAGCCGTTCGTCACGTGGGGGACCAACCCCGGACAGGGCGTTTCCCTGTCGGAAGCCGTGCCGTCGCCCGACGACTTCGCCGACGAGAACGCCAAGGCAGCCGCGGAACGTGCGCTGGCCTACATGGGTCTCGAAGCCGGCACCCGCATGAAGGACATCCCGGTCGACACCGTCTTCCTGGGCTCCTGCACCAACAGCCGCATCGAGGACCTGCGCATCGCGGCGGACATCATCCGCGGCCGGGCCAAGGCGCCGAACGTGCGCATGATGGTGGTGCCCGGGTCTGCCCGTGTCCGCCTGGAAGCAGAGGCCGAAGGCCTGGACAAGGTGTTCAAGGAGTTCGGCGCCGAGTGGCGGTTCGCCGGCTGCTCCATGTGCCTGGGCATGAACCCGGACCAGCTGGCCCCGGGCGAGCGCTGCGCGTCCACGTCCAACCGGAACTTCGAGGGCCGGCAGGGCAAGGGCGGGCGGACGCACCTGGTATCGCCGGTAGTGGCGGCCGCCACCGCAGTCAGGGGCACGCTGAGTTCGCCCTCGGACCTGGACCCGGTCAACAACGACGCCGTCTCGCGGCCTGCCGCCTAAGGAGCCTGAAGAATCATGGAGAAGTTCGCCACCCATACCGGCATCGGGGTCCCGCTGCGGCAGTCCAACGTGGACACCGACCAGATCATCCCGGCGGTGTACCTCAAGCGGATCACCCGGACAGGCTTCGAAGATGCCCTGTTCGCAGCCTGGCGCAAGCACGAGGACTTTATCCTCAACCAGGAGCCGTTCAGCCGCGGCTCCGTTCTCGTGGCCGGCCCGGATTTCGGGACCGGTTCCTCGCGCGAACACGCGGTCTGGGCTTTGAAGGACTACGGGTTCCGCGTCGTCCTCTCCTCCCGGTTCGCCGACATCTTCCGCGGGAACTCCGGCAAGCAGGGGCTGCTGGCCGCCGAGGTCGCCCAGGATGACATCGAGCTGATCTGGAAGGAACTGGAGAACCACCCGGGCACCGAAATCACGGTGGACCTCGAGTCGAAGACCGTCACGTGCGGCACCATCACCGCGCCGTTCGAGATCGACGACTACACCCGCTGGCGGCTGCTCGAAGGCCTGGACGATATCGGGCTGACCCTGAAGCATGAGGCGGAAATCACCACCTACGAGGCCACCCGCCCGTCCTGGAAGCCGACGACCCTCCCGGCAAAAGTCTGAGGACACGCGCCCTGGCGCGAATCGGCGCCGTCGAGGGAGCCGTTCCGGCTCCGTCGGCGGCGCCGATTTGCACCTGCGACTGCCTCATGCAAGGCACCGGCCGGCGGGACGGAAAGCGCCGGACTCGCTGCCCGTTTATTTCAGAGTGGTCACGGATTGCCAATATGCTTAGCTGAGGCCCTGGCGCAGTTCGGCGCTAAACTAGCTTGAGGAAACAGGTATTCATGGCAAGTGTTTTGACCATTCGTGGTGGCGTTCCGTTGGCGGGGAAGGTATCCGTCCGCGGCGCCAAGAACCTGGTTCCCAAAGCGATGGTCGCGTCCTTGCTCGGCAGCAATGCCTCGGTCCTGCGGAATGTGCCCGAAATCAGGGACGTGGAAATCGTCACGAGCCTGCTCCGCCTGCACGGCGTCGAGGTGTCCAAGGACGCGGTGACGGGTGACCTGACGCTTGACCCCACCAAGGTCAAGACGGCCCACATGAAGGACATCGACGCCCACGCCGGCGATTCCCGCATTCCAATCCTTTTCTGCGGGCCCCTGATCCACGCGATCGGCGAGGCCTTCATCCCCGACCTGGGCGGCTGCCGGATCGGCGACCGGCCCATCGACTACCACCTCGACGTGCTGCGGCAGTTCGGCGCGATCGTGGACAAGCGGCCCGGTGGCATAGCCATCTCCGCACCCAGGGGACTGAAGGGCGCGAAACTCACGCTGCCGTATCCCAGCGTGGGCGCCACCGAGCAGGTTCTCCTGACGGCAACCCGTGCCGAGGGCATCACGGAATTGAGCGGCGCCGCCATCGAGCCGGAAATCATGGACCTCATCGCGGTGCTGCAGAAGATGGGTGCCATCATCACGGTCCAGACCGACCGTGTGATCCGTATCGAGGGCGTCACCGAACTGTCCGGCTTCAACCATCGCGCGCTGCCCGACCGCAACGAGGCCGCGTCCTGGGCATCCGCGGCGCTCGTGACGCAGGGAGACATTTACGTCGAAGGTGCCCATCAGGGCGACCTCACCGCCTTCCTGAACACCTACCGCAAGATCGGCGGGGCGTTCGACATCGACGACGACGGCATCCGCTTCTACCACCCGGGCGGCAGCCTGTCGCCGCTGGTGCTCGAGACCGACGTGCACCCGGGCTTCATGACGGATTGGCAGCAGCCCCTCGTCGTCGCCCTGACGCAAGCCGAAGGCGTCTCGATCGTGCACGAGACCGTGTACGAGAACCGGTTCGGATTCACCGAGGCGCTGATTCGGATGGGTGCGAACATCCAGGTGCACCGCGAATGCCTCGGCAGCATTCCGTGCCGCTTCGGGCAGCGAAATTTCCTGCATTCCGCCGTGATTTCCGGACCCACACAGCTCTCCGGGGCGGAGATAGACATCCCCGACCTCCGCGGCGGCTTCAGCCACCTGATCGCCGCGTTGGCGGCGGCCGGAACCTCCCGCGTGACCGGCATCGAACTCATCAACCGTGGCTACGAACGCTTCCAGTCAAAGCTGGAGGGCCTCGGCGCGGACTTCGACGTCGAGTAGGCGGACATGGGAGCAGACTCCAAAGAGCGGGTGGTCATTGGTGTCCTCGCCGGCGTTGTCCGGCCAGTCCTGAACCTGGTCCTCCGTCGCAACTGGACGGGAACGGAGAATTTCCCCAAGGACCGGGGATTCATCGTCTGTCCGAACCACAACACGGAAATCGATCCGCTCGTGGTCGGCCATTACGTCTACAACCAGGGCGCCCTTCCGCACTTTTTGGCGAAGGCCTCGCTGTTCAAGATCCCGGTGGTCGGGCAACTGTTGACGGCGGCCCGGCAGATACCGGTGGAGCGGAGCAGTTCGGGCGCAAACCGTTCCCTTGACGTCTCACGCGAGGTGCTCGATGAAGGCGGTGCCGTGATCATCTACCCGGAGGGAACGCTGACCCGGGACCCGGCCCTGTGGCCGATGCGCGGGCGCACCGGGGCGGCAAGGCTCGCGCTGCAGACCGGCGCACCGGTCATTCCGGTGGCGCACTGGGGTGCCAACCAGCTGTTGCCCCGTTATGCGAAAAGGCCCAGCCTTTTTCCGCGCAAGACGGCACACGTCACGGCCGGACCGCCGGTGGACCTGAGCGAATTCAGCGGCTTGCCGATCACCAGGACCGTTCTCGAGGCCGCAACGAATAGGATTATGGACAGCATCACGGCGCTGCTGGCCGAAGTACGCGGCGAGGCAGCGCCCGCCGTCCGCTGGGATCCTTCTGCTCACGGTCAAAGCGCCATGGGCCGGGACTTTGGTTCCGGCGAACCGGTGCATACAGAAGAGCTACCGCCCGAGGAGAAGTTGTGACAGCACGCCCCGACCTGCCTGCCAACATCGCCGTTCTCGGAGCAGGAAGCTGGGGCACTACCTTTGCCAAGGTCGTCGCGGACGCCCACCCCGAGGTCGAGGTCAGGCTCTGGGCCCGGCGCGCCGAAGTGGCGGAGGAAATCAATTCCCGGCACCGGAATGCGAAGTACCTCCGGGACATCGCGCTGCCGGAGAACATCGTCGCTTCGGAGGACGTCGCCGAAGTCCTCCGCGGCGCGCCGCTGGTGGTGCTCGCTGTTCCCGCCCAGACCCTCCGGCCGCAGCTGGCGTCCTGGAAGCCGCTGCTCGATCCGGAGGCAGTGGTCGTCTCGCTCATGAAGGGGCTGGAGCGCGGGACCGATGCGCGCATGAGCGAAGTCATCAAGGAAGAGCTCGGCCTGTCCGACTCCCACGTGGCCGTCATTTCCGGTCCCAACCTGGCGCTCGAGATTGCGCGCAAGGAACCGACAGCCTCGGTGGTGGCCTGCACGGACGACGACACCGCGCAGTGGATTGCGCGGCTGTGCACCGCCAGCTATTTCCGTCCGTACACGAACTCGGACGTCACGGGGGTGGAGATCGGCGGCATCGTGAAGAACATCATTGCCCTGTGCGTGGGAATCTGCGACGGCAAGGGCATGGGAGACAACACCAAGGCGACGGTCATCACCCGCGGACTGGCCGAGACCACCAGGCTCACCCTTGCCCTCGGGGGAGAGGTCCAGACGATGGCCGGGCTGGCCGGGCTCGGCGACCTGGTCGCCACCTGCGCGTCGCCGCTGTCGCGCAACCATACAGCCGGACGGCTCTTGGGCGAAGGCCTGACCCTGGACCAGGTGACGGAACGAATGACCCAAACGGCCGAAGGCATCAAGTCCGGCCGCGCCGTGCTGGATCTGGCCACCAAGGTGGGCGTCGACATGCCGATTACCGAGGCAGTGGTTGCCGTCCTGGAGGGACAGGTGTCCGTAGAGGCGCTGGCGCCACGCCTGTTGACCCGTGAACTCAAATCCGAAGGTGAACTCCAGTGAACGACGAGACCATTCCCGCCGCGAACGCCCCGTCGCCGGGCCGCAAACCCCGCGTTGCCGTCCTTTTCGGCGGGCGGTCCAGCGAACATTCCGTCAGCTGCGTCACCGCGGCCGGGGTTCTCGGGGCCATCGACAAGGACAAGTACGACGTCGTTCCCATCGGAATTGCGCGCAACGGCCAGTGGGTCCAGGTCGCCGAAGATCCGGCCCAGTGGTCGCTCGCCTCGGGGAAAATGCCGGAGATCAGTGCGTCCGCCGAACCCGTTGTGCTGGCCAGCAGGCGGGACACGCCGGAACTCATGGTCGCGCCGGCCGCGCAGGTTCCGCAGAGCCTGGGCAACGTCGACGTGGTGCTGCCGCTGCTGCACGGGCCGTTCGGCGAGGACGGAACGCTTCAGGGGTTGCTGGAGATGGCCGACGTCCGCTACGTCGGCGCCGGCGTACTGGCCTCTGCCGTCGGCATGGACAAGCACTATATGAAGGTGGTCTTCGAATCGGCCGGCCTCCACGTCGGTCCCTACCAGGTCATCACCGACCGTCAGTGGCAGCAGGACCCGGACGCGGTGCTCGAACGTCTGGGCACGCTCCAGTTCCCGGTCTTCGTCAAGCCGGCCCGGGCGGGTTCTTCCATGGGAATCACCCGGGTGGCCGAGCCGGGCGGCCTGCGCGCCGCCGTGGAGGCCGCCCGCGAACACGATCCCAAGGTGGTTGTCGAAGCCGGCATCATCGGCCGCGAGATTGAAGTAGCGGTGCTGCAAGGCAGGGGAACAGAACCGACGCGCACCAGCCTGCCCGGGGAAATCGCCGTCCAGCCCGGCGAGCATCAGTTTTACGATTTTGAAGCGAAATACCTGGACGGTACGGCCGCCGCCCTCAGCTGCCCGGCGGATTTGCCCGCCGACGCCACGGAAAGAGTGCGCGAACTCGCCGCACAGGCGTTCGACGCGCTCGGGGGAGAGGGACTCTCCCGGGTCGACTTCTTCTACACGCCGGACGGCGAGCTCATTATCAATGAGATCAACACCATGCCCGGGTTTACGCCGATCAGCATGTATCCGCAGATGTGGGCGAAATCCGGACTGCCTTACACCGAGTTGATCGACGAGCTGCTGTACCTGGCCCTCAACCGCAAGACCGGCCTCCGCTGACCATGCCGGCCGGCGCGGTATCGCCGGCCGTGCCGCCTACAGGACGTCGGAAATGCTCAGGCATTCGCGTTCCTGCGGAATCTCCGACGCCGCCGCCGAGATGTCCATCAACACGGAGCTCTCTGCCACGTCATCGGGCTTGAACAGCAGTTCCGTGGCCGGGGTGCGCCCGTAGGTCGTGGCCGTCCAGTAGCCGTTCTCGCCTTCGCGCAGTACCCAGTCGACGCCGTCGACCGAGACGCATTGGTCCGTCGTCGGGCCGGGAACCGGCACACCGCACCGCAGGATGACCTGGGAAGGGTCCCCCCACGCGGCGGTCGCCTGGCTGCTCGTTTCACGGCGCGGGAAATCGGCGACGTACTGGGGGAGGATGACCATCATCGGGGCGCATCCGGGGTTTGCCGCGTCCGGAGCGGCGTCAACGTCGACAACAGGCGAACACGCCGTGAGGCTGCCCAGGGCTCCAAGCGACAAAAGGACGGCAAAACGGCGGCGTCGGGGGAAGGCGCGGGTCATACAGCCAGCGTATCCCGACCATCGCGGCCCGCCGGAGCGACAGTGACCGCAGCCACGCCAGACCGGCCCTGCGGTAAGGAGACGGCCGCGGGGTTTATCCTTTTAGGTAGCCTCACCCCTAGGAAGTGACCCCATTGACTGCTGACCACGACAACGAATACCGCCCGCGGCGGCAGCGCCGCCAGCGGAAGAAAGATCCCATCCGCACCATCTTCTTCACCCTCGTGGGCATCGTTGTCGTCGCTGCGATCGTCGGAGGTGGCTACTTGTTCAACTTGGCCAACTCCTTCAACAGCAAGTCCCAAACGATAGAATCGGCCTTCCCGGACAATCGGGCCGAGAAGGACCCGAACGACAAGACGGTCAACATTCTTCTGATGGGCTCCGACAGCCGCGCCACGGGTACGCAGAATCTGACCGAGGTCTCGGACGGCAGCCGCTCCGACACCATGATGCTGATGCACATCCCGGAGAATCGGGAGAACGTCTACGTCATGTCGATCATGCGCGACACCTGGGTGGACATACCGGGCCAGGGCGAGCACAAGATCAACGCCGCCATGGCGTTCGGCGGGGTACCGCTTGTCGTCGAAACCATCGAAGGGCTGTTTGAGACCCGCGTCGACCACGTCGCCATCATCGACTTCTCGGGGTTCAAGGAACTGACCGACGCCTTGGGCGGGGTGGAGATCAACAATCCGGCGGCCTTCTCGGCAACCGGGTCGACCGGCGAGTTCTTCCCGGCGGGCACCCAGACTCTGGACGGCGAGTCTGCCCTGTCCTTCGTGCGGGAGCGCAAGGCCTTCAGCGACGGCGACTATCAGCGCGTGCGCAACCAACAGCTCTTCGTCAAGGCTCTGATGTCCGAGTTCCTGACGGCCGAGACACTGACAAACCCCGTGCGCATTAACGAGGTAGTCGACGAATTTTCCCCGTTCGTGAGCGTTGACAGCGAATTCGACGCCATGAAGGCAGGCTCCCTGGGCGTCTCGCTTCGGGATGTACGGTCAAGCGACGTTCAGATGTTCACCCTTCCGACCCTGGGCACCGGCACTTCCGCGGACGGCCAGTCGATCGTCCTGCCGGACGAGGCGGCCATCGCCGAGATAGCCGACGCGCTGCAGAACGACAGCCTCGGCGAATATCTGAGTACTGCGGATCTCGAGTGAGCCGCGACGCTACCGTATGCCGGTGAGCGGAGCCGGCTGCGGTAGGCTCAGGTAACGCCGGAGGACTGAGATCGATCGTTGGCGGGCATCGCCGGCGCATGCAGATGGGACCCCTTTGCAGACGAAAATTGCTGCCAATGCCGAAGCGCTGCGCCGCTGGCTGTCCAGGGCCGAGGTCGTCCTCGGCAACCACAGTGACCGCCTGAACGCCATCAACATCTTCCCGGTGGCCGACGGCGACACGGGGACCAACCTCTATCTGACCGTCCGGGCGGCGGCGAAGTCGGCCGCCGAAAACCGGACGGCGGACATCGGCGAACTCCTGGCCGGAGCAGGCCAGGCGGCGATGGAAGAAGCGCGCGGGAACTCGGGCACCCTGCTGTCCGTTTTCCTGGCCGCCCTGGCCGAACCCTTGCGGGGCACGACCCGGTTGACGGGGCCGCTGCTGGCCGCGGCCCTCCAGCGTGCCGAAATCCGGTGCTGGTCCGCGTTGAGCGAGCCCGTGGAGGGCACCATGCTCTCCGTCATCGCGTCGGTCTCGCGGGCGGCATCGGCGGTACATGCGGCGAAGAACGGCGACGACAGCAACCACGGCCTGGCGGCAACGCTGGAATCGGTCGTGGAAGAGGCGGTGGCCGCGGTCGTCAGGACCGAGACCCAGCTCGGGGCACTTGAATCGGCGCACATCGTCGACGCCGGCGCCGTCGGGTTCCTGCTCATCATGGACACCCTGCGGGCCAGCGCCCTGGGCGTGGAACTGCAGCCGGAACTGCTGGACGGCCTGCACGGCTACAACGTGCAGGATCCGCACCTGCACCTGGACCACGTGCACGAAGGTGTCGAGGTCATGTGCACCGTCAACCTCAGCCCCCTCGACGCCGCGACGCTGCGCCTGAAACTGGACGAGCTGGGCGACTCGGTCATCATGAGCGCCGTGACAGAAATCGAGGGCGGGTACCGTTGGCGCGTCCACGCGCACGTGCCGGACGGCGACGCGGCACTGGAGGTTATCCGGGAGCTGGGTGAACCGATGAACGTCAGCATGACGGAGCTGGCCGGCCCGCCGGAGCAAAACCATGGCGGTTGACCCAGCCGACGAGCTGAGCGTCCCGCTGGAGCGGCGGCTCGGCAAGCGCTCGGCCTCGGCACTCGAAAAGCACCTGGGCATGACGGTGACCGAGGAACTGCTCAACTACTTCCCGCGGCGATACATGAAGCGCGGAGAGCTGACCATGATCGCCGAGCTGCCGATCGACCAGGACGCAACCCTGGTCGCCCGGGTGCTGAGCTCCAGTTCACGCAAGATGCGGGCCCGCCGCGGTTCGCTGACCGAGGTCGTCGTGACCGACAATTCCTCGGACATCAGCCTCACCTTCTTCAACGGCTATCAGGCGGAACGGGAACTGCGGCCGGGGACCATCGCCATGTTCTCCGGCAAGGTGACGTCCTACCGCGGAAACCTCACCTTGACCAACCCCGACTACCAGTTGCTCGAAGACGCCTTCGACTTCGACGCCGAGGAGGCCCTGCGCCCGGTGCCCATGTATTCGGCGACGGCAAAACTGGGCAGCTGGCGCATCAAGGCGGCCGTTGACCTGTTGCTCGATGCCGTGGACTTCGGGCGCCTGGGGGACCCCATCCCGACCGACATCGCCGTACGGGACGGAATGCTCTCACTGGCTGAGGCCTACGAACAGATCCACCGGCCCTCGACGATGGAAGCCGCCAGCGCGGCCCGCGACCGCTTCCGCTATCAGGAAGCGCTGGTCCTGCAGGCGGCCCTCGGGCGGAAGCGGGCCATCGCCGCGGCCGAACAGGCGACCGCACGCCCGGGCCGGAAGGGCGGTATTGCCGACAAGTTCGACGCCCGCCTGCCCTTCGACCTGACCGCGGGACAGCGCGAGGTCGGCGCGACGATCGCGGCGGAGCTGGCCGGAGATTCACCCATGAACCGGTTGCTGCAGGGGGAAGTCGGGTCGGGGAAGACCCTGGTTGCCCTTCGGGCCATGCTGCAAGTGGTCGACTCGGGCGGCCAGGCCGTCCTGCTCGCGCCGACCGAGGTCCTGGCGGGCCAGCATTTCGCATCGATCACCCGGACGCTTGGCCCGTTGGCGCAGGGCGGCATGTTGGGCGGCGACCCCGACGGCACTAAAGTCGTGCTGCTGACCGGCTCGATGACCGGAACGGCCAAACGCAGGGCCTTGCTCGATGTGGCGGCAGGCGAGGCGGGCATCGTCGTCGGCACGCATGCCCTGCTGTCCGACACGGTGCAGTTTTTTGACCTCGGCCTCGTGGTGGTGGACGAACAGCACCGCTTCGGCGTGGAACAGCGCGATCGCCTCCGGAGCCGCTCGGCCACGCCACCGCACCTGCTGGTCATGACTGCCACGCCCATTCCCCGGACGGTGGCGATGACCGTCTTCGGGGACCTGGAAACGTCCGTGCTGACGGAGCTGCCCGCGGGCCGCGCTCCGATCACCACCCACCTGGTGGCCCTCCAGGAACATCCTGCCTGGGAGGACCGGATCTGGGAACGGGCCCGGGAGGAGGTCGCCGCCGGCCGGCAGGTCTACGTCGTGTGCCCCAAGATCGGGGATGACGAGCTCGAAGAGGCCGATCCGCCGGACGAGCTGTCAGGGCAGCCGGAGCAACAGCGGCCCATGGCATCGGTGGCCGCCCTGGTCGAGTACCTGGGCGGGCTGCCGGTCCTGGACGGAATCCGGATCGGCATGCTGCACGGCCGGATGGAGCCGGAGCAGAAGGCCGCTGCCATGGCGGCGTTCAACGACGGAACGTTGGACATCCTGGTGTCCACCACGGTCATCGAGGTCGGCGTCGACGTGCACAACGCCACCATGATGGTGATCCTGGACGCCGACCGCTTCGGCATTTCGCAGCTCCACCAGCTCCGCGGACGGGTGGGCCGCGGCGGGCTCCCCGGCACCTGTCTGCTGGTCACGCAGCTGGAGCCCGGGCACCCCAGCCGCGAGCGGCTGCAGGCCGTAGCCGCGACCACCGACGGGTTTGAACTCTCGCAGGCAGACCTCCAGCTGCGTCGCGAAGGCGACATCCTCGGGGCGTCCCAGTCCGGCGGCAAATCCACCCTGAGGCTGCTGCGCGTGATCAAGGACGAGGCCGTTATCGCCCGTGCCCGGGAAGACGCCACGGCCATCCTGCAGCGGGACTCTACCCTGGCCCGGTATCCCGAGCTGGCGGCCGCCATCGAGCTGTACCTGAACCCCGAGCGGGAGGCCTTCCTTGAGCGCGGGTAACCGGTGAGCCGCATCGTGGCCGGCGTGGCCGGGGGACTGGCCCTGGCCAGCGTGCCCGGGGAGAACACCCGGCCGACGACGGACCGGGTCAAGGAGGCGTTGTTTTCCCGGCTGGAGTCCTACGATGTCGTGGCCGGCGCCCGGGTACTCGACCTTTTCGCCGGCTCCGGGGCTCTGGGAGTCGAGACCGCCAGCCGCGGCGCCGCCACGGTGGACCTGGTCGAAGCGGCCGACAAAGCCGCGGGGGTCTGCCGCCGCAACGCCGAGCTGGTCAACGGCAAACTGGGCCGGAAGACGGCCACGGTGCACCGGATGAAGGCGGAACGGTTCCTCAAGGACCTTCCGCCGGGACACCATTGGGACCTGGTGCTGATGGACCCGCCGTACCCGCTGGCCGAGGACGCGCTCGCCGGCATCCTCGCCTCCTTGTCCGGATTCCTCGCTGACGGCGCCGTCGTCGTCGTCGAACGCTCTTCGCGGTCACCCGAACCGGAATGGCCCGAAGGCCTCGTCCGGTTCGCCGTCCGGAAGTACGGCGAGACGCGTCTCTGGTTCGCCGAACCCGCCGTGGACCAGTCAGCTGCGGGCGAATGAATCGAGCTCCGGGCCGCTGAGGACCGCCGCCGGGTGCGGGCCCGCCGCCAGCAGGGCGGCCGACCATTCCGGCGGCCACAA
>NZ_JBNHGF010000048.1:0-13105 GCF_059091005.1 Arthrobacter sp. Y3223164 | reverse complement strand
GGAGGTGGCCACGGCAGCGCCGAGCCAGCCGCGCAGCAGCCGCGCTTCCCGCTGGACCATGCCGAGTCCTCCGTCCCGATACTTCCGGGCGTGCCTGTGGCGCACGCCCCGCCCGGCTATTTTACCGCCGGTAGAAGTTAAGGCGTTAAAGAGCAGGACCGCCACCGGTTGCCGGTGACGGTCCTGCGGAAGCCTGGTGGGAAAACTACTTCTTGGCGACAGCAGCCTTCAGCTTGGAACCAGCGGTCAGCTTCACGCTGTGGCCGGCCGGAATCTGGATGGATTCGCCGGTCTGCGGGTTGCGGCCGGTGCGGGCCGCGCGGTCGGTGCGCTCGACGGCGAGCCAGCCCGGGATGGTGATCTTCTCGCCCTTGGCGACGGAGGTCGCGAAGATGTCGAACACGGCGTCCAGGACACCGTTCACTGCGGTCTGGCTGGTGCCGGCCTTCTCTGCAACAGCTGCAACAAGTTCACTGCGATTGATAGCCAATTTTTGTCCTCCTGGACTGCTTCGGTTTGGTCAGAGCCTCCGCAGGCTGCGGAAAAGCTACTGAGCGAAAACTTACCAGCTTGGCCGCCCCGATCCGGCAAAATCCGCGGAATCTGGCGGAATTTTTAGCGAAATACCCCGATTTCGGGCCGATTCAGCCCCGCGGGGTCCGCTTTTTGCGCCGAGAGCATATGATGGGCCGTTTCCGCGCGCCGCGGCTGCCCCGGTTTCGTGTGGCACGGCTGGCGCGACACGATCACCGCTTCAGCGTGGGAGCTACGGCGATGGACTGTTCCAGCGGTCGATCACGGCCCTCGTTCTCCCCGCTGCCTGCCGGAGCGCTCCGGGCATGGCAAAGGCGGCGGCCCTGCTGGACCGCCGCCTTGATGCAGCTTCACCGGGAAGCCGGCCGGATTTCTACCAGCTGGACTTCTTGATGCCCGGCAGTTCGCCGTTGTGCGCCATGGTACGGAAACGCACGCGCGAGATTCCGAACTTCTGGAGCGTGCCGCGGGGGCGGCCATCGATCTGGTCGCGGTTGCGGACGCGGACCGGGGACGCGTTGCGGGGCAGCTTCTGCAGGCCCAGGCGGGCCTCTTCGCGGGCCTCGTCGGTCGCGTTGGCGTCGACCAGGGTCTTCTTCAGCTCGGCACGCTTCGCGGCGTAACGCTCGACAACGACCTTGCGCTGCTCGTTG
Organism: Arthrobacter sp. Y3223164; assembly: GCF_059091005.1. Lineage (NCBI taxonomy): Bacteria > Bacillati > Actinomycetota > Actinomycetes > Micrococcales > Micrococcaceae > Arthrobacter > Arthrobacter sp. Y3223164. Next base: position 11,918 of record NZ_JBNHGF010000048.1, on the reverse strand, counting down.
CGAGCAATCTTGGACTTCTTGGCCATGTTTAGCGCTCCTCTCGGAATTCGACGTGCTTGCGGATGACCGGGTCGTACTTCTTCAGGACAATGCGGTCCGGGTCGTTACGACGGTTCTTCCGGGTCACGTAGGTGAAGCCGGTGCCGGCGGTGGACTTCAGCTTGATGATGGGACGTACGTCCTTGTCCTTGGCCATTAAAGCTTCACACCCTTCGCGAGGAGCTCGGCGACGACAGCGTCGATGCCGCGGACGTCAATGGTCTTGATGCCGCGGGCCGAAACCTGCAGCGTCACGTTGCGGCGCAGGGATGGAACCCAGTAGCGCTTCTTCTGAATGTTCGGATCGAACCGGCGCTTGTTGCGGCGGTGCGAGTGCGAAATGCTGTGGCCAAAGCCGGGCTCGGCTCCGGTCACCTGGCAGTGTGCTGCCATGATCTCTCCTCCAGTTGTAGTAAATATTGACGGACTTGACGCAGAAACGTAAGTAAAGCGCCTGCGAATCTGCGTGTAAGAGCGCCCGCCACCAGTTGTGACACCGTTATTACTGCGACTTTCCGGAGGTGAACCTGGCGGGGTGAGATCCAGCCGAAGTGCCTCGCCGCGGGGAAGACGGTGAAGTCAGGTGCAATAAGCCGCTTGCCTCCCGGGGGAGGCGCGGCCTATCCGCGACCCTCAATTCTAGGTAAACACGGACGCCACACAACGTTGCCATCCCCCCGCCTGGGCAAGGGGGTGCCAAGTTGCGTGACTTAACGCCTTTCCATCTTAGGGGCAGCGGCGGTTTGGATCAAACCAACGGCCGGTCCCCGACGGCGACAGCGAACCGCGGCTCCGGGAGCAAGGCTCAGCTGTTCAGCCGCGGTTCGCGCAGCACCCAGCTGTTGGGCTCCAACTGCTGCACGATTTTCTTGCCGATGCGTTCCAGGTCCTGCACATCCCGGCGGTCCAGTCCGTCGAAAACCGCCTGCCGCACGGTTTCGACGTGCCCCGGCGCAAGGGCCACGATCGCGTCCATCCCCGCATCCGTGAGCAACGCCATGGTCACCCGAGCGTCATCGGCGCACTGCGCCCGGGTCACCCAGCCGCGGCCCTGAAGCTTCTTGACCACGTGCGAGAGCCGGGACAGCGAAGAATAGGTGCGGGAGGCCAGCTCGCTCATGGGCAGCGACCGGTCCGGAGCCTCGGACAACATGGCCAGCACGTTGTAGTCGAAGAGCGTCAGCTTGCCCTCCCGGTACAGCGGGGCGTCGAGGTTGCCCGGCAACAGGGTGGACACCGCCAGCAAGGCCAGCCAGGCCTGGCGTTCTTCGGGGTCGAGCCAGCGTGCAGAAGTCATGCCTCTATTCTGCCATAAAACTTGAGGCTTCAACTGTTAGGGCCGGCGGGCCGGCACTTCCGCTTCTGCCCGTACGGCACTAGACCCGTCCGGTGGTGTGGAGCCCCGTGAGTTGCGGGTACTTCGCGGTGAGCGAGTCCCCCGAGGACGTGCCGCGCAGCCGGCGTCCCATCCACGGGCCCAGGTGCTCCCGGGCCCACCGGACATTGGCGGCCATCGCGCGCCGGCGGGTCAGCGCCGCCAAGTCCGGCAGCGCCGGCAGGTCGATGATGTCCTCGGCCTGCAGCACTTCCAACACCTTCTTGGCCATCAGCGTGTGCCCGGCCGTGGACATGTGCAGGCGGTCGTCGTCCCAGTAACGCCAGTCGCGGAACTCGCGCATCCGCCAGTAGTCAACGATTTTCGCCCCGTGCAGGTCGGCGATCTCGCGCACCCACTCGTTGTAGATGGCGGTGCGGCCGCGGGTCTTGCTGAAGACCGCCGAGGCCACCGTGTCAAAGCCGGTGAACAGCACGACGTCGGCACCGGTGGCGGCCAGCTTGGCCACGCCGGCTTCGTACCCTGCCATCAGCGCGTCGATGTCCACCCGCGGGCGCAGGAGATCGTTGCCGCCGGCATAGAGGGTGACCAGGGTCGGTTGGAGCGCTACGGCGGCGTCGATCTGGTCGTTCAGTACCTGGGTGATCTTTTTGCCGCGGATGGCAAGGTTGGCATAGCCCCAGCCGGCATCGGCGAGCATCAGCTGCTCGGCTACCCGGTCGGCCCAGCCGCGTACACCATTGGGCAGGCTGGGATCCTTGTCTCCCACCCCCTCGGTGAACGAATCCCCCAAGGCCACAAAACGCTGCGCGAAAGTCACCGGACCAGATTAACAAAGAAACCGTTCCGGCAGCGGCCCGGCGCGGCGCTACGCGACGCTGCGCGGTGCGTACATGATGACGGCGACCCCGGCGAGCGCGAGGCCGGCGCCGATGAAATCCCAGCGGTCCGGCTGGAAACCGTCCAGCAGCATGCCCCAGGCCAGTGATCCGGCGATGAACACTCCGCCGTACGCGGCCAGCACCCGGCCGAAGTTCGCATCCGGCTGCTGGGCGGCGATGAAACCGTACAGGCCCAGGGCCATCACTCCCAAGCCGGCGAACCACCAGTCCCGGCCTTCGCGCACCGCCTGCCAGACCAGCCAGGCGCCGCCGATCTCCGCGACGGCGGCGAGGACAAACAGGATGGCGGATTTGGCGATCGTCATCCATCCAGTATCCCAAGCCGACGGCTCGGCGCCCGCCGCCTCAGCCGCCGGTCAGTTCCCGGACGGCTTCTTCGAAGACCTCGTGGTGCCGTTCGACGTCGGCGCTGGTGGTTTGCGGGCACATCAGGGCCATGTTGTGGAACGGGGTGAGCAGGATGCCGCGGTTGGCCAGGTATAGGTGCAGGAAGTCCTCCAACCCGCCGTCGTGGCTGGCCGCCGACTCCGTGCCGTTGCGGGGCGCCGGGTTGGCGAAGCGGTATTCGGCCCGCGCACCCAACCGGGACACCGACCACGGCAGCGAATACGTATCGATCACCCGCTGCACGCCGGTGGCGAACTCCGTGGCACGCGCGGTCATCGCGGCGAAGGCCTGGTCCGTCAGCACGTGTTCGAGCGTGGCCCGCATGGCCGCGACGGACAGCGGGTTTCCGGCCAGGGTGCCGCCCACGCCGCCCATGTCCACCAGGTCCAAATCGGCCCGGCCCAGTGCCCGTTCGGCCAGTTCCGCGCTGAGCCCGTAGGCGCCGCAGGGGATGCCGCCGCCGATGGATTTGCCGATCACCACCACGTCCGGCTCGAGCCCCCACGCCGCGGTCGCCCCGCCGGGGCCGGCGGAGAAGGTGTGCGTCTCGTCGATAATCAGCAGCGTGCCGTGCCGGCGGGTCAGTTCCCGCACGCCGTCCAGGTAGCCCGGCTCCGGCAGCACGATGCCGATGTTGGTCAGTGCCGGTTCCATCAGCACAGCTGCCACGTCTCCGTAGGCCAGCTGGCGCTCCAGGGCGGCAAGATCGTTGAACTCGGCGACCCTGCTGGTCTCCGTAACGTCCACCGGTGCCCCGACATTGCCCGGGCGGTTCATGCCCTCGCCGTCGGGTCCGGCCACGATCAGCGATTCGTCCACCGACCCGTGGTAGCAGTACGGGTTGAACAGGATCTTGCTCCGGCCGGTCAGGGCCCGGACCAGCCGGATGGCCCACCGGTTGGCATCGGTGGCGGTGAGCGAGAAGCTCCAGCGCTCCACGCCGAACCGGCGGGCCAGCTCCGCCCCCACCCACTCGGCGTCCGCGGTGGGCAGCATGGTGGCTAGTCCCCCGTCGTCGGCGGCACGCCGGATCATCGCCTCGACGGTGGGCTGCGGGGAGTGGCCGGCCATCGCGCCGGTGTCGCCCAGCGCGAAGTCCACGTATTCGAGTCCGTCCACGTCCCACACCCGGCAGCCGCGGGCCCGGGCGAGGTAGAGGGGGAAGCTGCCCGCCCTCTTGTTCATCCATGTCATCGGGACTTTCCCGAAGAGGTGGGACGCGCCGTCGTACAGTGCCTTGGACTGGGGATGCTTGGCCTCGAAGTCCTGCAGTTCGCGCGCGAACAGCACCGCCAGCCGGTTCCGGTCGATCATGAAGGGCTCCTAGTCAGCGGGTCGGGCGGGTCAGCGTGCCGCCAGCATCTTGGCGCGGCGGTGTGCGAGGATCTGCCCGCCGATCACGATCAGCAGCGCGATGATGAACATCGCCGAGCCGATCACGTTCGCCTGGGCGGGGATGCCGCGGGTGGCGGCCACGTAGATGAACTTCGGGAAGGTATCCACGTTGCCGGAGTTGAAGTTGGTGATGATGAAGTCGTCAAAGCTGATCGCGAAGCTCAGCAGGGCCGCCGCCACGATCCCCGGCAGCAGCAGCGGGAAGGTGACCCGCCAGAACGCCTGCATCGGGGAGGCATAGAGGTCGGCCGCCGCCTCCTCCAGCTTCGGGTCGAGGCTGGCGACCCGGGCCTTCACGGTGACCACGACGAAGGAAATGCAGAAGACGGTGTGGGCGATGATGATGGTGCCCTTGCCCAGCTCCGCGCCCACGTTCAGAAACTGCGCCAGCAACGAGGCGCCGAGGACTACTTCCGGGGTGGCCAGCGGAAGGAATATCAGCATGTTGGCGGTGGAATTGAACCGGAACCGGTAGCGGACCAGCCCGATGGCGATGGCCGTGCCCAGGAGGACGGCGATCACCGTGGCAACCGCGCCTATTTGGAGGCTGTTGCCCAGCGCCTGGCAGACTGCCGGGGCGCCGCACGGGTTGGTCCAGTTGTCCCACGTGAAGGCGCGCCAGGTGAGGTTGGTGCGCCCGGCGTCGTTGAAGGAGAACACGAAGACGTAGGCGATGGGGACCAGCAGGAAGACGAACGCCAGGCCGCCGAACACAGGGACCAGCCAGCGGCCCAAGGAGTTTTTCACGTCAGAGCCCCCTACAGCAGTTCTTTGGTGCCGAAACGGCGCACGTAGATGAAGACCAGGGCGAGGATGGCCAGCATCAGCACAAAGGACAGTGCCGAAGCGCCCGGATAGTCGACGATGCGGAAGAACCGGGAGTCGACGACCTGGCCGATCATGGTCGTGTTCTGGTTGTTGCCCAGCAGGGAGGCGTTGATGTAGTCCCCGGCAGCCGGAATGAAGGTCAGCAGCGTTCCGGCCATCACCCCGGGCATCGACAGCGGCAGCGTGACGGTCCTGAAGGTGGTGAAACCGTTCGCGTAGAGGTCGTTGCCGGCCTCGATCAGCCGGGTGTCCAGCCGCTCGAGGTTCGCGTAGATGGGCAGGGTCATGAAGGGCAGGAAGTTATAGGTCAGGCCGCAGACCACGGCGAAGGCGGTGGCCGTGAGCCGCCCGTCCTCCGGAAGCAAGGCGAACGCCCTGAGCACGGAGACCACCGGGCCCTCGTCGGCGAGGATCTGTTTCCAGGCCTGCGTGCGCAGGATGAAGCTGGTGAAGAACGGCGCGATGATCAGCACCAGCAGGATGCCTCGCAGCAGGCCGCGCCCGCGCAGCCTGACCGCGATCAGGTAGGCCATGGGATAGCCGATCAGCAGCGCCGCGGCGGTGGCGACCAGCGCGAACCCGAAGGAACGCAGCAACTCCGGCCAGTAGCTGCCCAGCACCCGCACGTAGTTGTTGAACTCCAGCGCCGGCACGAACTGGCCGATGTCGGCCCCCGGCGGCTTCGTGTAGAGCGAGGTCGCGAGCAGCGAGAACACCGGGAGCACAAAGAACAGCAGCAGGAAGAAGAAGCCGGGCAGGATCAGCCAATAGCCCATCCGCCCCCGGCGGCGTTCCTCCTTAAGCTCGCCGCTGCCGCGTCCCTGATCCGGCGCCGATGACGTGTCTGCGGTGGCCAGCGCACTCATCAGACACCGTCCTCGGGCGCCCCGTACTGCGGTTCCTCGTCGCCGTCGAGGCCGAAGGCGTGTTCCGTGTCCCAGCTGAGCACGACGGCGTCGCCCGGCTGGGCCAGCTGCTGGCCGTGGTTTTGGCTGAAGACGCCCACCGTGCCGATCCCGGCAACCTCTACCAGGTACTCGGTACTGACCCCGGTGAACGAGGTGTCGAGCACGGTGCCGCGCAGGACGTTGGCGGCTTCGGCCGGCCCATCGTCCGGCCACATCATCTTCAGCTTCTCCGGACGGATCCCGATCAGCGCCTTGCCCCGGTGCACGGTCGCGCGCTCCTTCAGCACGGCCAGCCGGTTGCCGTTGGCATTGACGACGACGGCGTCGCCCCGGTCCTCGATGATCTCCCCGGCGACCAGGTTGGATTTGCCCAGGAAGTTGGCCACGAACACGGTGCGCGGCAGTTCATACAGCTCGCGGGGAGCACCCATCTGCTCCACCTTGCCGGCGTTCATGACGGCCACGGTGTCCGCCATGGTCATGGCTTCTTCCTGGTCGTGGGTGACGTGGACAAAGGTCAGTCCGACCTCGGTCTGGATCTTCTTCAGTTCCACCTGCATTTGCCGGCGCAGCTTCATGTCCAGCGCGCCCAGCGGTTCGTCCAGCAACAGCACCGCCGGCTGGTTGACGATGGCCCGCGCCAGCGCCACGCGCTGCTGCTGACCGCCGGAGAGCTGGGCCGGCCGCCGTGCGCCCAGGTGCGACAGCTCCACTAGCGCCAGTGCCTTCTTCGCCTGCTCCTGGGCGTCGCGGACCTTGCGCCGGCGCAGCCCGAACGCCACGTTGTCCAGCACGCTCATGTGCGGAAACAGGGCGTAGTTCTGGAACACGGTGTTGACCGGCCGCTGGTGCGGGCTGGCCTTGCTGATGTCCTTGCCGCCGATGCTGATGCTGCCGGACGTGGGCTGTTCCAGCCCGGCTACCATCCGCAGGGTGGTGGTCTTGCCGCAGCCGGAGGGGCCGAGCAGGGCAAAGAACTGGCCCGCCGGAATGGTCAGGTCCAGGTCATCGACGGCCACGAAATCGCCGAACCGCTTGGTCACGGACGACAGCACCAGATCCGCGCCGCTGTCTTCGCCGACTGCGTGGGCGTGCTCTGTCCTCAGTGGTGCCTGGGTCATCAGTTGCCGATCGCCTGCTGGAAACGGTTGCCGAAGTCGGTTTCCTCGTCGGCCTCCAGGCTGCGGAAGACCTTGACCTTGGCCAGGTCTTCGTCCGTCGGGAAGATCAGCGGGTTGTCGACCAGTTCCGGGTCGATCTTCTCCATGGCTTCCTTGGCTCCCTGCACCGGGCAGATGTAGTTCACGTAGGCCGCTACGGTCGCCGCGTTTTCCGGATCGTAGTAGAAGTCCATCAGCGTTTCCGCGTTCTTCTTGTGCGGCGAGCCGATGGGCACCAGCAGGTTGTCCGACCACAGGGTTCCGCCGGCCTCGGGGAGCGCGAATTGCCACTTGTCGCCCTCCTCGAAGTTCAGCTGCGTGATGTCACCGGACCAGCAGATCACCGCCAGCGCGTCGCCGGAGATCAGGTCTTCCTTGTAGGAGTTGCCCTTGACCTGACGGATCTGGCCGTCGGCGATCTGCTTTTGCAGGACCTCCAGGGCGGCGTCGTATTCGCTCGTGCCCCAGTCACCGGAAATGTCCACGCCGTTGTCCAGCATGAGCAGGCCCATGGTGTCGCGCATCTCGTCGAGCACTTCCACGCGTCCCTTGAGCTCGGGCTTCCACAAATCGGATACCGTCCGCAGCCCGCCCGGGACCGCTTCCTTGTTCCAGGCAATGCCCGCGTATCCGGACTGCCAGGTCAGGGAGTTCTTCCGGTCCGGGTCGAAGTCCACGTTCTTCAGGGTCTCCAACAGGTTGGCCGCGTTCGGGATGTTCGCGTGGTCCAGTTCCTGGGTGTAGCCGAGCCGGATCAGTCGTGCCGCCATCCAGTCGGTGAGCGTGATGATGTCCTGTCCAATGTCCTGCCCGGCGGCGAGCTGGCCCTGGACCTTTCCGAAGTACGTGTCGTTTCCGTCGATATCCTCGGAATAGTTGGCCTGGATCCCGGTTTTCTTGGTGAAGGCCTCCAGCGACGGGTAGGTCTGGCTGGAGTCGTCGTAGTCCAGGTACAGGGTCCAGTTGGCCCAGTTGACTTCCTTTTCCTGGTCCGACAGGTCTTCCGCCGGGGACAGGGCACCGGCCGAGCCGGTGTTCGACGAGCCGCCCGTGCCGCCCGTTCCACACGCCGCGAGCAGGCCGGCCAAAGTCAGTCCGCCGGCGCCCATCAGGACGTTCCGGCGGGACATTTGCGCAGCGATCAGGCGTCGCAGGCGTGGGTCTTCAGGTAGTCGTTTCGGCATCTGGTGCTCCTGTTGACGGATCGGGCCTCGCTGGTGCGTCGATACTTGCAGACCGCGGAGACCCCGACAATAGTTTCAGTTGTAAATTTTTGGTTACACGACGAAATCCGAAGCATGCCCCGCTGCCTGCACGTGGATTGTCCCCTCCCTAAGGGCGCACCCGCGAAGTATGCACCCGGCGGACGGAAGGGCCGCACGTGAAAGCTGAAGTGAGCTGCTTCACAAACAGATAGTAGCCTCTAGTTCTGCGTATATCGATAGCCTCCGCCGCGAATCTTTTCGGATTCAGCACTTGCGCTCTCATCAGACAACGGATTCAATAGTCAGCAATCCCTGCCGGTGGCGGGTATTCGCTTAGGAGGTGGATACGCTTGACCTTGCTGCCCAGTGCCGGCCACGGCCTCATCGGCAACGGCCACAGCCCTGCGGTGGACGAGGTCTCCAAGGCCATCATCGAGCAACTGCAGGAGGACGGCCGGCGCTCCTACGCCGCCATCGGCAAGGCGGTCGGGCTCTCCGAAGCGGCCGTCAGGCAGCGGGTGCAGAAGCTGATCGACTCCGGCGTCGTGCAGATCGTCGCGGTCACCGATCCGCTGCAACTGGGCTTTGCCCGGCAGGCCATGCTGGGCATCAAGACCGCTGCCGACCTGCTGGAAGTGTCGGACAAGATCGCCGAACTGGACCAGGTGCACTACTGCCTGGTCACCGCGGGCTCGTTCGACATTCTGGCCGAAATCATCTGCGAAAACGACCAGGATTTGTTGCGGCTGGTCAACCGGATCCGCGGCATTCCCGGTGTCCTGAGCACCGAAACATTCATGTATCTCTCCCTGCGCAAGCAGGAATACAACTGGGGAACCCGATGACACAGACATCAGCATCGCCAAGCACCAGCATCCCGGGCCAAGGCACACCCGCCGGCACCACGACCGACGCCCCGATGCGCCGGACCTACACCACTCCGATGGGAACGGACCGCCAGCAGGCGGCCCGCGACCACCTGTGGATGCACATGGCCCGACACTCACCGCTGGTTGCCGGCGGCAACGTACCGGTGATTACCCGCGGCGAGGGCCACCTCATCTACGACGACCAGGGCCGCGAATACATCGACGGCCTGGCCGGGCTCTTCGTGGTCCAGGTGGGCCACGGCCGCGAGGAACTTGCGCAGGCGGCCGCCCGCCAGGCCAAGGAACTGGCCTTCATGCCGCTGTGGTCCTATGCCCACCCGGCGGCCATTGAGCTGGCCGAACGCCTGGCCCACCACGCCCCGGGCGACCTGAACCGGGTCTTCTTCACAACCGGCGGTGGCGAAGCCGTGGAATCTGCGTGGAAGCTGGCCAAGCAGTACTTCAAGCTGAAGGGCAAGCCCAACAAGACCAAGGTGATCTCCCGCGCCGTCGCCTATCACGGCACCCCGCAGGGAGCGCTTTCGATCACCGGCATCCCGGACATGAAGGCACCCTTCGAACCGCTGGTGCCCGGCGCGTTCCGCGTCCCCAACACGAACCAGTACCGCGCCCCTGCGGGCCTGGAAGATCCGAAGGCCTTCGGCCGCTGGGCCGCGGACCGGATCGGGGAAGCCATCGAGTTCGAAGGCCCGGACACCGTGGCCGCGGTGTTCCTGGAACCCGTGCAGAATTCCGGCGGCTGTTTCCCGCCGCCGCCCGGGTACTTCGAGCGGGTGAGGGAAATCTGCGACGAGTACGACGTTCTGCTGGTTTCCGACGAGGTCATCTGCGCGTTCGGCCGGATCGGTTCCATGTTCGCCTCCACCGACTTCGACTACGTGCCGGACATGATCACCTGCGCCAAGGGCATGACCAGCGGCTACTCGCCGATCGGCGCGATGATCGCCTCGGACCGCCTGTTCGAACCGTTCAAGCATGGCGACACGACGTTCTACCACGGCTACACCTTCGGCGGGCACCCGGTCTCGGCCGCCGTTGCCATGGCCAACCTGGACATCTTCGAACGCGAAGGCCTAAACAACCACGTCAAGGAGAACGCCCCGGCCTTCCGCAAGACGCTGGAAAAGCTGCTGGACCTGCCGATCGTCGGCGATGTCCGCGGCGAGGGCTATTTCTACGGGATCGAACTTGTCAAGGACAAGGCCACCAAGGAGACGTTCAACGACGAAGAGTCGGAGCACCTGCTGCGCGGCTATCTGTCCAACGCGCTGTTCGACGCCGGCTTGTACTGCCGGGCGGACGACCGTGGAGACCCCGTAGTCCAGCTCGCTCCGCCGCTGACCATCGGACAGCGCGAATTCGACCAGATCGAGCAGATCCTGCGCTCCGTCCTTACGGAGGGCATGAACCACCTCTGACCGGCAGCAGGAATCCCGGGGAGGGCTCTTTCCCGGAAACGGTGAGGGCGGTGGGTGGCGGGGCCACCCACCGCCCTCATTCGGCTTCGCCGCGGACCTGCCGCAGCCACTGACGCCGCGCGGCCAGGCAAGGCTCGATGTCGGCCACGCTTTCCAGCGCCACCGCCTGCGCCTCGAGCCCGGCCGCCTCGATGATGATGCCGTAACGCCCACGCTCGGCACCGGCCCACCACTTGCCGCCGTCCTGCCAGAGCGCGAATTCCACCCGTTCACCGTCGACGGCGATGCCCACCATGCGCGGTTCCTGGCGGTCCAACTCGTCCAGCTGCCGCAGGTAGGCGTCCTTGTCCTCCACCACGGCGCGGGCGCCCAGCCGCATGGTTCGAATGCTCTGGTTTACCTCGTGGGCCGTGGTCAGGACCTGCGCATACGGCGAACCAAGCCCCGGGTCGCCATGCAGCAGCCCGTGCGGGCCGCCGTCGAAAATCCATTCGCCGACCATGACGCCGCCGTCCCACCCGCGCAGGCCGAAACACGGCAACTCCGGAAAAGTCTCCCGAATGCGCTGCTCCCCTTCGGCCACGATGGCCCAAAATCCGTCCTGGTCCCGCTGTCCCTCAACGCCCATGGAGCAAGTATGGCAGCGGCCTGCCCGGTTTCGCCCGAAAATTCTAGCCGCGGATTCAGCGGACCCGGCGGGCCCGTGCACCACGCCCGTGTCCCCGGCCGGCGATGCCGCCGCCACGAGGGACAGGCGGGTGCCGGCGCCCTACAGTTCGGCTTTGCCGGCCCGCCAGTAGCCCATGAACGCCACCTGTTTGCGGTCCACTCCCACGTCCCGGACCAGGTAACGGCGCAGCCCGCGGATGACCGCCGCCTCCCCCGCAATCCAGGCGTAGAACGGCCGGGTGGAACCGGCGGTGGTTTCCCACAGGATCACCTGGTCAATGTCCACTTCTTCGGGATCCTCCCCCGTCGCCGGCGTCAGGCCTGCTCCGGGCACAACGACGGCGGCGCGCACCGCTTCGTCCAGCAGTTCGCCGTGCGGGCGGCCGCCCCGCGCCAGCCAGGAGATCTGCACGTCCGCCGCAGACCGGATGTCCTGGAAGTCCGCCGGGTCGGGGACCTCGAGCACGGCGTGGCCCGTCATGTGCTTCGGGAGGCTCTCCAGGATGGACGCGATGGCGGGAACGGCGGTTTCGTCGCCGGCGAGCAGCACGTGCGAAGCCAGCCCGGGCCGCCACTCAATGCCGCCGTAGCTCTTCGCCGTCGCGCAGTTGGCCGCCGCGGCGTTCGGGCCGATGATGGTGACCTCGTCGCCGGGGACGGCGGCGGCCGCCCAGCACGACGCCGGACCGCCGTTTCCGTCGGCGTCGAAATGCAGCACGAAGTCCACGTCCAGTTCGGGCCCCCGCCCGCCTTCCGCCGGCCGGAAGGCGCGGACGGTGGA
>NZ_JBNHGF010000047.1:0-13145 GCF_059091005.1 Arthrobacter sp. Y3223164 | reverse complement strand
CGAGCGGACGACGGCTGCGGACGGCGGACGAGCGGCTGAAGGCGCATCGGCGGGCGATGGCGCGCCGATAGCCGCTGCACGGTTCCCTGCGCCGCCGCCGTGGAATAGGCTGTCGTCTTCCAGGGACCCGGCCCCTTGGACGCCGGGGCCAGGAGCAGGAGGATTCGTGCCGAGACTGCGAGTGCACAATTTTTCCGTATCGCTTGACGGCTACGCCGCCGGCCCGAACCAGAGCGTTGAGGACCCGTTGGGAGTGGGCGGCGAACAGCTGCACGAGTGGGTGTTCCGGACCGCGGCCGGCAAGCGGATGGGCGGCGAGGGCGGGGGTTCCACCGGGCTGGACAACGACTTTGTCGAGGCCGGGCAGGAGGGCATCGGGGCCACCATCATGGGCCGGAACATGTTCGGGCCGGTGCGCGGTGAGTGGCCCTCCGTGGAGTGGCGGGGCTGGTGGGGCGAAGACCCACCGTTCCATCATCCGGTCTTCGTGCTGACGAACTACCCGCGGCCGCCCATCACCATGGCCGGCGGGACCGTCTTCCACTTTGTCGACGACGGGATCGAGTCCGCCCTGCGCCAGGCCTTCGACGCAGCCGCCGGGCAGGACGTCCGGCTCGGCGGCGGCGCATCTGCAGTCCGTCAATACCTGCGAGCGCGGCTCGTGGACGAACTGCACCTGGCCATGGTGCCCGTTCTGCTCGGCTCCGGCGAGCGCGTGTTCGACGATCTGGACGCCGCGGCTCTCGGCTACGAATGCGTCGAATTCGCCGCCTCGCCTGCCGCGGCTCACGCCCGCCTGGTCAGGAGCAGGGACCGGTAGCCCGGCCGCTTGGCTTCCGCCGCTCACCCTACGGTACGCGGTGCAGCCATTCTTCCGTGCCGAACTTGGTCTCCACGAGTTCCCGGGCCATGGCCAGCTCTTCCTCGGAAAAACCGCTGTCCTCGGCGGCATAGCGGTCCTTGAAGGTTCGGATCATCACGTCGATGATTTCCTCGCGGGTCAGGCCGGTCTGCCGGCGCAGCGGATCCACCCGCTTCTTGGCGCTGGCGATGCCCTTGTCGGAGATTTTTTCCTTGCCGATCCGAAGGACGTCGGTCATCTTGTCCGCGTCGATGTCGTAGGACATGGTCACGTGGTGCAGCATCCCGCCATTGGCCAACCGCTTCTGCGCCGCGCCGCCGATCTTGCCCTCCGGCGTGGCGATGTCGTTGAGCGGCTGGTAGAACGCCTTGATGCCGACCTTCTCCAGCGACGCCATGACCCAGGCGTCGAGGTACGCGTAGGACGCTTCAAAGCTCTGCCCGTCCACCAGAGTCTGCGGGAGGTACAGCGAGTAGGTAATCGCGTTACCGCGTTCCATGAACATGGCGCCGCCGCCGCTGATCCGGCGCACCACGGTGATGCCGTGGCGTTCCACCCCGTCCGGGTCCACTTCGTTGCGGACCGATTGGAAGCTGCCGATCACCACCGACGGCGCCTCCCATTCCCAGAACCTCAGCGTCGGCGGGCGCTTCCCGGCCCCCACCTGGCGGGTCAGGACCTCGTCCATCGCGACATGCAGGTGCGTCGGCAGCGGGGTGGGTGGAATAACCTGCCATTGATGGTCAAGCCAACCGGTGGCCTTGTTGAGCGCGCGGCGCACGGCCACGGCCACCGCATCGGCCGAGAAGCCAAACATTTGCGCGTCCGGCCGCAATGCAGCGTTTATCGCGCTGGCATAGTGGCCGTGGGCGCTTTCGATGCTCATCCCGTCAAGCGCTGCGTTGATGTCTGCCAGTGCTTCATCCGGTTCCAGAAAGAAGTCTCCGCTGACGGACGGCCGGGTGATCTGTCCGTCCGCCACCTCGAAGTCCACGACCACGAGCTTGCCGCCCTGGACCTTGTACTCTCCATGGCGGTGGTCGGTCATGTGCACTCCTTGGCTGTCTTGCGGCTATCTTGGCGGCGGACGGTGTTGGCCGTCAGGCGGCGCGGTCGTCGGTTTTCCCAGTCTAATCAAGGCCCGGGGGCGGCCCGTGCGGCGCGGGACTCAGGTTCCTCCCAGCTGCTGCCGGGGCTGTGCCCAGAACCCGCTCGTAGTGTCATAGACACCTCATCACGGTGCGAGTGAAAGAGGGGCCGGACGTGCCCGGTCCAAGCGCCGGCGGGTATGGAGTAACTCCCCCAACCTCTCCACTACCCGCCGGCGCTTTTTCATGACTTGTTCCCGTCGCCCGTATCGGCAAGCTTCAGCCCGATCACGCAACCGATGATCCCGGCAACGAACAGCAGTTTGAGCACGCTCGCAGGTTCTCCGCCGAACAGCATGGCGTAGCCGACGGTCAGCGCTGCCCCGGCTCCGGTCCACACCGCATATGCCGTGCCGATGGGGATGCCGCGCATGGCATAGCCCAGGCCCACCATGCTCAGGGTCAGGGCCACGAAGAACACCACGGCGGGCACCGTGCGGCTCAGTCCGTCCGACATCCCCAGGGCTGTTGCCCACACAGCTTCCAGGACGGCGCTGATCAACAAGACAGTCCAATGCATGCCAGCCCCCTTAGCCGATCGCCTTGAGGCCGACAACGCAGCCGATGATGCCCAGCAGCAGGAGGACGCGTATCAAGGTCGCCTTCTCGGCGCCGGTGACCATGGCAACCGCCGCGGTCAGCACCGCACCGATGCCGACCCAGACCGCATAGGCGGTCCCTACCGGTATGGCAGTCATGGCGTAGGCCAGGCCGGCCATGCTCAGGGCCATGGATACTACGAAAATGATGGTGGGCCAGAGCCGGCGGAAATTCTTTGATGCGCCCAGGGCCGTGGCCCAGACGGCTTCCAGGACGCCGGACAGAACAAGTATCAGCCATTCCATGTGTGATTCCTTTGGCCAGTCTTGTCGCACACCGGGTACTGAACCGTCGTCCGGAGACCCAAGGAACAGGTCTTGGACTTGAAAATAGCAAAGTACGACGCCGGTGCGCAGCTTTGGTGGCCAACCTCACCAGCCTGTGGCCTGGCCCCGGTCGTTGATGGCCCTCTAATCGTTTGTTGCTTTCCTGCGTTTCGCCAGGTGCCACGCAGCTCGAAGGGCCGATACAACTGCAATCACGAAGCCGAGCGCGCCTAGCCCGAGGAAAACCAGAACGAAACCGATCCTGAGAGGGGCAGGAGCCAGTCCTTGATCGGCCTCGCTGATTCCCCCGAAACCAATCCACGTAAACAAGGCCAACACGAGGCCAAGGAACACCATGGAGATGCCGGATGCGAAGGCTGCCGCAACGGGGATTTTTTTCATGAACTGCCGGCCCCTTTCGCTGCGTTTTAGGTGCATGCTGCGGACTCCTTGGGACATTGAACGGACGGCCACTCCTCAAACTATCGAATGATACGTCCTGTAGGGATACCCTGATCAGAAAAGTCTGGGCACTGGAAGGCCGAAATTGGAAGAGGGCAATGCGTAGAACATTTAAGATCGCGGTTGCCTTAGTAATCGGCATGATCCTGGTCAGCGCCGGGTTGTTCTTCATTGGATATACGAAATGGGGAGGATATGCCACCGAGGGTTTGATGCTCATCGCCGTGGTATTTGTAGCCAGGCTTGCGCTTGGAGGTAGAAAGAGCATCACTCAACCGATGGCGGAGCCCGGAGAGACGCTCAACGATTTATACCTGGGCGCCACCTACACAGGCCCACGACTCCTCGCCCCTCCCCGAGGAACGCATGCAGAGTTGGTCATCGATGATGATGAGCGGTTGCAGTTCCTTGAGGCCCTCAAGAACGCAGACGCACGCTCACCCCGCGAAATCCCTGGGGGGCGGCACCGCCCCTACCCGTATAGACAGTTCCTGTCGCAGCTTTCCCGCGGCGCCTTCCCTGGAATTCCAACAACCTGCGATCAGCCAAGCGAAACCACTTTCCTACTCGCCCTGCCTGGTTTTATCGCTAGTTGGATTTCGGCCTGCTTGAGGGCCATTCCGTCTACATAACCGATGAGCTCCGGATCTTCGACGTGGGAAAGGAAGGCCTGCCGCACAAAGGCAGGCCTTTTGTATGGCAGGATAATTCCCAGGCAATCGCACTGAATGCATGCGTGACTGATGCCGGACATATTGGGGGAATACTTGCGCAAGAATCCGGGCCGAATGCTGGCCTCCATCGTTACCGCCGGAGCCCTGCTGCTTGGCGGGTTCACGGCCGCAGCCCCGGCTGAGGCCCTCGGGCCGAAAGCCACGGGGCCGAGCGCCTCCTCGGTGCTGAACACCCTGCCGGTCAAGGGCAAGGCCGCCAAGACCGGCTATTCCCGGGACAAGTTCGGACCCTCATGGAAGGACACCGATCGCATCGGCTGTGATACCCGGAACGATATCCTCAAGCGCGACCTCACCAAGGACAGGTTTAAGCCCGGCACGAATAACTGCGTCATCGCTTCCGGGACCCTGAAGGATCCCTACACCGGCAAGACCATCAGCTACGTCCGCGGCGGCAACAAGGTCGACATCGACCACGTCGTGGCACTGGGCCAGGCCTGGGTGTCCGGTGCCCAGAAGCTCTCTACCGCCCAGCGCACCGCCCTGGCCAACGACCCGCTGAACCTGCTGGCCGTGGATTCCTCCGCGAATCGGGCGAAGGGCGACCGCGAGGCCAGTGCGTGGCTGCCCAAGAACAAGTCCTTCCGTTGTCCCCTCGTCGCCACCCAAATCGCGGTCAAGAAGAAGTACGCCCTGTCGGTCACTCCCGCCGAGAAGGCCGCTATGAAGCGGGTCCTCACCTCCTGCCCCGGGCAGAAGACGGTGAAGGTCACCGCCATCAAGCCGGCCAGCAAGGCAACGCCGACGAAGGCCGCCAAGCCCTCCACTGCATTGAAGGTCTCCCCGGGTGCTTTCTGCGCCTCGTCCATGAAGGGCAAGAAGGGCATCGGCAAAACCAATGGCAAGACCTACACCTGCAAGGCGTCCTCCACGGACAGCCGCCTCCGGTGGCGGGCCTGATTGGGGGTTCAGGGGGGAAAGGAAGTGCACCACACGTGCGGGAGAACCCACAACAATGGAATTATCGGGCACGCCCTTCGTAACTACGGAGGCAGCCGCCCTCGCCCTCCAAGTGCGACGATGATCGAATGCAGAACAGGGCCGACTTGCTCCTTGAGGGACCGCGCGGGCGACGCCTATGCCTCGAGCTGGCGAAGGCGCTCAGCCCGGACGTCAGAACGGCCGCATCCAGGCTGGCATACGAACTCGATTCTGGAAGGGGCTCCTCAACAGTCCTGCTGACCGCCGGTCAAGGTGTTGCTCTCCCTCCTGCATCACCGAAAGAGTTTGCGGCAGCGATTGCTTCCCTGGATCCGGGTGCCCTGAAGGGTGTACTCATTCAATCGGCGCTGCAACTAGCCGTGGCGTCGGCCAGGTACTGGCAGGAGCCGGAGGGTGAAGACGTGCTCGCCGGGCAGCCCGACGTCGTCGGCGCCCTCTACCCCGTGGCCGAACAGGTCATGGATTCGTCGACGGGGCGGCAATGGGGTCTGCCTCGCCGGATCGAGCAGTGGGCAATTGACTGGCGATCGGCGGAGGATCCGTCGCCGCTGCCCAAAGACCCCCAGCGAACCTTGGCTGAGTGGGGACGTGGAGAGCGAGCCGAAGAAGCTCGGGCTGCGAAAGACCGGCCCGATGACCCCGGGGCACCTTGGTCCGGCACGTGGTGGTCTATCCCGCAGGGGTTGCTCCAGACCGTCGGGCAGATTCCGTCAGGGTTGGACCTCGTCGAAGACAGCCTTGGCGGGGAAGATGCCACCACCATCCCGGTCCGTGGAGTGGGGCGAACCTATGAGATCCGCACGGGGGATGACTGGATCCGCCTGTGCCGCGCCTTCCCCCTGGAGGTTACCGCCTCCCGCCGGCACGACTGGTACCGCACTACCGGACGGACCGGCCGATGGGTGATTCCGGACTGGGCACAAGTTGCGCAGGAATGGGATGCCGTCCACCTGACTGTTGTCGCATATCTCAACGGCGCCACGCGCCCGCTCCGGATTGATTCAGCCACGGCAAGTGTCATCGCAGGGTGGAACCCCGATACCACGATCTGGCTCACCGACGTCGCACGCGAATGGGAAGGGCCCCGCCAGACGTGGCATCGTGGGCCGCAAGACGGCTGCTGGTCTGCGGGGTCACCGCCGACCGAGCCATGAACCAGCTGGCGCCCGCACGGAGTGAGCTACGCCCCTGCCGAACCTGCGGGTCGCAAGCGACTTTTCAGAAGCTCGATTTCTTCTGGTAATGAGTTCCGTCCGTCGCTCCGCAATACGGTCCTCTAACTCTTCGATGGAGTGCACCCTCACCTTGCTGTGCGTCGGGTTGCGGCGCGCGTGTTTGTCCACGCTGCGAACCGCACGCCCATAGTCGCTGGCAATCGCTTCAACCTGCACTCCGGCAAGTGCGAGGAGAACGGCGGCGATCATTCCGGTCCGATCGCGACCGCCTGCACAGTGAAACAGCACCGCTCCTTCGGCGTGGGCTATCGTCCAGAAGATTTGGGGGATAGAAGGCAAGATTGTCCCGGTAGGACGCAGTGTGATCCAGCAGAGGTCCGCAGACCCGCATGAAGTCCTCGTCGTCGGGGTCCTCGGTCGGCAAGTTTGCGATCACCAGGTCTTCGAGCACCTTTTCGTCGATAACGGGATGATGCCGCTCCCTTTTGATTTCGCCGGGGTTTCGCAGGTCAATTACAGTGGTGAGGCCGGAGTCCAGCGCATCCTGCCACCCCTGGAGAGACAAGTACTCGCGCGCCCCGGACCGGTATAACTGCCCCCGGCGTGTTAGACCACCTGCAGGCAGCGGCATGCCGCCAAGGTCGCTGAGGTTGAACGCTCCGTCCCACGGTGTCCTGTTCACGACAGGGCAGTCTACAGATGAGCGATGCCGCACCCCCATACTTCGCATATGCTGTTCCGAAACCCGCCCGTCAGGTGGCAGGTCACGGCCATTGGGAAGAAGCAGGGGCTTATGTCGGGGGTCAAAAGGAAACGATCCACTCAATTCCTCAGCGTTGCGGCGGTCAGCGCAATGTTCATCGCAGTGGCCGGGTGTGCGGAAGCGACCGCGCAAGCAACACAGGACCTCCCGCCAGCAGCATCTTCCCCCGCGTCCACCTCGCTTCCACCCTCCACGCCGGCGTCCACCCCACCGTCCGACCCGCTGCCGGAACCACCCGCGGGCGTCCCCGGGTTTGTCAGCATGGCCGAGATTCCCGCTTTGTACCGGAACGCGCTCGATGACTTTCCCCATCCCCTTCCCGCCGGGGTCGATTGGCCTGCCGGCATTCCCGGCGGTTACGACGACCCGACCGGGCTGTATGAGTCGGGTGGGCTCGGCGAATCCATTGCCTCGCATTACTGGCGTTGCGCCTGGGAGGGTGAATTCCTTGGCGCCTTCGAGAGCAATGAGCAGGGCCGGCAGGCCGCAGCCCTTGCCATGCTCGACACTTGGGTTTCGGATCCGTACTTCACCCAGATTTTCGAAGACCCCGAGCAGGTGTGGAAGGGTTATGTGCTCGACCCGGCCAAGAGCGGCGATGTCACACGGATGAAGTTTGAGCACAGCCACTGCCCGCCCCTCGACTAGCCGGTCCGGGCGCTGTTCCGCCGGTTGGGATCCGCGATCACTCCCGCCCGGCAACCTACCCGTCGGCGGCGCAGAACAGCTGCAGTTCAGCTTCTCCGTCGCGGATGTAGTGCAGCCCTGTGAACCCGTGTCCCCCGGCGAAGCGGGACTTCAGGGAGGCGCCGTCCTCCAGCTGGTACAGCATGGTCGCCAGCGCTTTGCCGGACTCGTCGGTGATGGCCAGCGAGACGGCGCGGCCGTCCGGGGCCTCCCCCGTGTAGCTTCCGGACAGCCGGAACGAGCCGGCGATCAACTGCTGCCGGTCCCCCGTCGTGCCGTCGACCCTGGGCAGGACCAACTGGCCGGCTTCCTCTCCGGTGCTGCTGCCAAAGTCCGGACGGTACTGCGTGGTGCAGGTGATTTCGGCCGGTAGTTGCTGTTGCCCTGCTGCGCATGCCGTGAGCAGAAGGGCGGAAACGGCCAGCGTGACCGGGCCCCCGATCGCCCGCGGGCGGCGATGGTCCCGGTGCCGCCCAGTGCGGACCGCTTCACGGTGTGGAGTTGGTGCCATGCCAGCAGCCTAACGTCGCGGCCGGCAGGGGACGCCAGGAGCCGGTGCGCGACGCGCCAGGCCCCGGGCGACAAACCCGAGCCAATAGGCCGCCGCATTAAACGGCGAAGCCCGCACCGGGCGGTGCGGGCTTCGCCGAAGACTTGCGGGGAGAAGTGTTACTTCTTGCCGCCGAAGCCCTTGAAGCGTGCGTTGAAGCGCTCCACGCGGCCGGCGCTGTCCATGATGCGCTGCTTGCCGGTGTAGAACGGGTGGGACTCCGAGGAGATTTCAACCTCGATCAGCGGGTAGCTGTTGCCGTCTTCCCACTCCACCGTCCGCTTGGACGTCGCGGTGGACTTGGTCAGGAAGGAAACGCCGGAGGCCAGGTCGCGGAACACAACCGGGGCGTATGCCGGATGGATATCAGACTTCATAGTTGTACCTTTTCTACGCGCCCCTGGATTTTGCCAGCGGCTAGAAGGATGGAAAGATGGCAGCCCTATCAGGGCCAGCACACAACTCTACCGCATTCGGCGGGCTTACGTCGAAGTGACACGGCAGGCCCAGAACGCCACCGCGCTGGCGGCCGCGACATTCAGGGAATCCACTCCCGCACGCATGGGGATCATCACGGTTAGGTCCACCCGGTCGAGCGTTTGCTCCCTCACGCCCGCGCCCTCGGTGCCCAGCACCAGCGCCAGCTTGTCGTAGCTGCGCCGTTCCAGCTCATCCAGGGTGATGGCGTCCTCTGCCAGCTCCAACGCCGCCGTGGTGAACCCGGCGTCGCGGAGCGCGGCAACACCCTCCGGCCACTCCGGCAGCCGGGCCCACGGAATCTGGAAGACCGTGCCCATGGAGACCCGGATGCTGCGCCGGTACAACGGGTCGGCGCACTGTGGACTGAGCAGCACCGCGTCCATGCCCATGGCGGCGGCGGATCGGAAGATCGCGCCCACGTTGGTGTGGTCCACGATGTCCTCCAGCACTGCCACCCGGCGGGCACCGGCCAGCACGTCCTCGACGGGCAGCGGCGCGGGCCGGTGCATGGCGGCCATCGCGCCGCGGTGCAGGTGGAATCCGGTGATCGCCTCCAGCACCTCGGGCGTCCCGACGAACACGGGCACCTCGGGGAACCTGTCGATCACATCGCGCAGGTCGTCCAGCCACTTGTCGGTCAGGAAGAAAGACCGCGGGGTGTGGCCGACGGCGATGGCGCGGCGCAGCACCTTGGAGCTTTCGGCGATGTACATCCCCTCGGCGGGCTCGCGGCGGCGGCGCAGCGCGGTGTCCGTCAACTGCGCGTAGTCGGCCACCCGCGGATCGGCGGCGGAGTCCAGGCGCACCAGGTTCATGCGAAG
Organism: Arthrobacter sp. Y3223164; assembly: GCF_059091005.1. Classification (NCBI taxonomy): domain Bacteria; kingdom Bacillati; phylum Actinomycetota; class Actinomycetes; order Micrococcales; family Micrococcaceae; genus Arthrobacter; species Arthrobacter sp. Y3223164. The sequence continues at coordinate 3,655 of NZ_JBNHGF010000047.1, read as the reverse complement.
AGGTTCCTGACCAGCACGAACAGCGCCACAAGGCCAAGGGTAACAATGATGCTGCGCAGCACCACCGGCTTCAGCCGGCGTCCCACGGCGGAGCCAATCAGCGCACCGATCAGCGAACTGATGGCGATGACCAGCACCACCGGCCAGTCGATCCGGTCGAACGCGAAGAGCATGTAGGAGATGGCGGCGATGATGTTCACGCCCAGCACCAGCACGTTCTTCACCGCGTTGGCCTGCTGCAGGGTGCCGTGCAGGAAGACCCCGAGGATTCCCACCAGCAGCACGCCCTGCGCGGCCACGAAGTAGCCGCCGTAGACACCGGCGAAATAGACCAGACCCAGCAGCAGCCACGGCCGCGGCCGGGTCCGGGCCTGCGCGGCCTGGCGGTCCCGCACCCAGGCCTGGAGCTTCGGTTGGAACACCACGAACAGCAGCGCCACCACGATCAGGAACGGGGCCGCCACGCCGAAGACTTCCTCCGGCAGGTGCAGCAGCAGCCAAGCGCCGGTGATCCCGCCCAGCAGTGAGGCCGGAAGCAGGATGGCCAGGGTGCGGCGCAGCCCGGCCAGTTCCCTCCGGTAGCCGTAGACGCCGCCCACATTGCCGGCGATCAGGCCCATCGCGTTCGAAATGGTCGCGGTCACCGGCGCATAGCCCAGCGCCACGAGAATGGGGAACGTGACCAGCGTGCCGGAGCCGACAATGCTGTTGATGGTGCCGGCCCACAGCCCGCCCAGCCCGATCAGGGCAGCGTTCAGCACATCCATGAGGCGGGCGCCGCCTAGGCGCGCTTGGCTACGGCAGTGTAGCGGCCGCCGTCGTGCTTGACGCTCAGCGGCATGTCGAAGGCGGTGCTCAGGTTCTCTTCGGTCAGCACCTCCGCGATGGGCCCCTGGGCCACCACCCCGCCCTCGCGCAGCAGCATGGCGTGGGTGAAGCCCGGCGGCACTTCCTCCAGGTGGTGGGTGACCAGCACCAGCGCCGGCGCGTCCTCGTCCCGGGCCAGTTCGCTCAGCCGCCGCACCAGATCCTCGCGGCCGGCCAGGTCCAGGCCGGCACCCGGCTCGTCCAGCAGCAGCAGTTCGGGATCGGACATCAGGGCCCGGGCAATTTGCACGCGCTTGCGTTCGCCCTCGCTCAGGGTGGCGAAGGTGCGGTTCATGAAGGTGGACATGCCCCAGGCATCCAGCAGCCGGAAGGCCCGGCGCTCGTCCATCTTGTCGTACTGTTCGCGCCAGCGGCCGGTCACCCCGTAGGCGGCGGTGACCACCACATTGAGCACCTGCTCGTGCTCGGGGATCTGGCCCGCCAGCGCGGCGGAGGCCAGGCCGATCCGCGGCCGCAGCTCGAACACGTCGACCTTGCCCATGGTCTCGTCCAGGATCCCGGCGATCCCGCGGGTGGGATGCAGGCGTGCGCCGGCGATCTGCAGCAGCGTGGTCTTGCCCGCCCCGTTGGGGCCGAGCACTACCCAGCGCTCCCCCTCCTTGACCTGCCAGTCAATGCCGTCGAGCAGGGTTTTCCGCCCGCGGACAACAGTGACCCCGGCAAATTCAAGTACATCGCTCATATCAGTAGACAGTAGGCTAAAACGCGTAGTATTCGCCAAACGCGGCGCCGGAGCCTGCCATGATGGATTCGGCCCTCCCCCAAGCTTTGCGTAGAACGGACTCACCATGCCCTCGCTCCTCCGTGTCGTCTCCTACGGCCGGGAACTCCCCGACGCCTACCTCGCTGCCGTGCAGGCAGCGGTCACCGGAGCCGGCGGGAGCATCAGGGAGCTGGAGAACGCGGCCAACGACCGTTTCCAGGTCACCGTCCTGACGGTGGAGTACGACGGCGGTGCCTCCGACGGGGTCGCGGCCTTGCGGGCGGCGCTGGCCCCCGTCCTCACCGACGACCTGGGCACGGCCGTGATGGACGCGTCGCTGGCCGGGCCGCAGCGCAAGCTGCTGCTCATGGACGTGGACTCCACGCTCATCCAGCAGGAGGTCATCGAGCTGCTGGCCGAGCATGCGGGCAAGCGCGAGGAGGTGGCCGCCGTGACCGAGGCGGCGATGCGCGGTGAACTGGACTTCGCCCAGAGCCTGCACGCCCGGGTGGCCACCCTGAAGGACCTTCCGCTCGACGTGATCGACCGTGTCCGTGCCGCGGTGCGGCTGACGGACGGCGCCCGGGAACTCGTGGAGGCTTTCCTGGCCGCCGGCCACGCGGTGGCCGTAGTCTCCGGCGGCTTCAGCCAGATCCTGGATCCGCTGGCCGCCGAGCTCAAGCTGACCTACCACCGGGCCAACCTGCTGGGCATCGACGCGGAGCTGCTGACCGGCACGGTGGACGGCGACGTGGTGGACCGGGCGGTGAAAGAGGCAGTGCTGCGCGAATGGGCCGCGGCGGAGGCCATCGACCTGGCGCAGACCATTGCCATCGGCGACGGCGCCAACGACCTGGACATGCTCGCGGCCGCCGGCCTGGGCGTGGCGTTCAACGCCAAGCCTGCCGTCCGGGCCGCCGCCGACGCCGCCATCAACATTCCCTACCTGGATGTGGCCCGCTACTTCGCCGGCGTCTGACACCGCCCGCGGAGTCTGACCCCGCCCGCGGCGGCCGGGCCCGCCATCCCGTGCCGGCCGGTTTCCGCCGGACCCGGACCCTACCGCAGGGCCACGTGCCGGAGTAGGGTCGGTTGAACCTTCCCGGACAGCGCCCGTGCTGCCGGCCTCCGGGCAGGGGTTCCCGGAAACTGTCGTGAAGGAGAACCAGCGATGGTCACGCATTCCACACCAACCGCCGCCCTGGATCCGGACGCGGCCGAGACGTGCCGGCGCCTGGCGGCGCAGCTGCGGGTCGACTCCATCCGGGCCACCACCCGCGCCGGCTCCGGCCACGCCACCTCGTCGCTCTCGGCAGCCGACCTCATGGCGGTGCTCCTGGCGAACCACCTGCACTACGACTGGCAGCGGCCGGAGCTCGCCGCGAACGACCACCTGGTGTTCTCCAAGGGGCATGCCTCGCCGCTGCTCTATGCCATGTTCCGGGCCGCCGGAGTGATCGACGAAACGGAGCTGCTCGATTCCTACCGGCAGTTCGGCGGCCGGCTGCAGGGACATCCCACGCCGGCCCTGCCCTGGGTGGATGTGGCAACCGGATCACTCGGCCAGGGGCTGCCCGTGGCCGTCGGCATCGCCCTGGCCGGCAAGTACCTGGACCGGCTCCCCTACCGGACATGGGTCCTCTGCGGGGACAGCGAGATGACCGAAGGATCCATGTGGGAGGCGCTGGACAAGGCCGCCTACTACCGGCTGGGAAACCTGACGGCGATCGTGGATGTGAACCGGCTGGGCCAGAACGGGCCGACCGCACTGGGCTGGGACCTGGACCGGTACTCCGCAAGGATCAGGGCTTTCGGCGCGCAGCCGCTGCCGATCGACGGCCATGACCTCGCCGCCATCGACGAAGCCTTCGCCACCGCGCGTGAGACCACCGACCGGCCCAGCGTCATCCTGGCCCGCACGGTCAAGGGCAAGGGCGTTCCCGCGGTGGAGGACAGGGACGGCTGGCACGGTAAGGCGCTGCCGGAGGACGTCGCCGCGACCGCCATCGAGGCACTGGGCGGCCCGACCAGGCTGCGGATCACCCCGCTGCCGCCGGAACCCGG
>NZ_JBNHGF010000046.1:0-13167 GCF_059091005.1 Arthrobacter sp. Y3223164 | reverse complement strand
GGCGCCCGCAGGCAATTCGGCGCCCGGAAGTTGGCCGGCGCCCGCAGGCAGTTCGGCGCCCGCAAGTAGCCCGCGCCCGGGGGCAGCCCCGTCTAGTTCGAGTATTCCTTCCGCAGGTCGGCCTTGCGGATCTTTCCGCTGGCCGTCCGCGGCAGGTCCTCCACAAACACCACGGACTTGGGGATCTTGTAGCGGGCCAACCGCCCGTCCAGGTGCTGCTGGATCTCCTCGGCGGACACCGAGAAGCCCTCGCGGAGCGTGACCACCGCGCGCGGCACCTCCCCCCATTTCTCGTCCGGGACGCCGATGACCGCGGCGCTGCTGACGGCCTCCAGCTCCAAAATGACCTGCTCCACCTCGGCCGGGTAGATGTTCTCGCCGCCGGAGATGATCATGTCCTTGAGCCGGTCGGAGATAAAGAGGAAGCCTTCGTCGTCCACGTAGCCCATGTCGCCGGACTTGAACCATACGCCGTCGGCATAGCTCTCGGCCATAGCATCGGGCCGGTTCCAGTACTCGCGGATGACGTTGGGACCCGCAATCTGGATTTCGCCGACCTCCCGCGGGGGCAGGACCTCGCCCAGCGGATCGGCGATCCGGATGTCCGTGAAGAAGTGCGGGAGCCCGGCCGATCCGGCCTTCGGGCGGGACTTCTCCGCCGCCAGCGTGGTGGCTCCGGGGGCCGTTTCGGTCATCCCGTAGCCGTTGGTGAAGGACAGCCCGCGGGCCTCGTAGGCCTCCAGCACCCGCATGGGCACGGCCGATCCGCCGCAGGTCAGCTTGTTCAGGGAGCTGATGTCCGTCTTGTCCCAGTCCGGGTGCTCGCACAGCAGCTGGTAGGTGGTCGGCACGCCGCTGATGCTGGTGGCCTTGTACTTCTCGATCAGCATCAGGGTCCGCCCCGGATCGAACTTGGGCTCCAGCACCACGGTGGCCCCCTTGAGCAGGGCCGGCAGCACGCCCATGCCCAGGGATGCCACGTGGAACATCGGGGCGATCATCAGGGCGACGTCGGTGCTGGCCATGTCGAAGTCCACGAGCACATTGATGCTGTTCCAGGTCATGTTGCCGTGCGTGAGCAGCGCCCCCTTGGGCCGGCCCGTGGTGCCGGATGTGTAGAGGATCATGGCCGGGTCATCCAGCGTCACTGCCTCATCGCGGCGTTCTGTGCTGCCGGAGGCAATGACTTCCTCCAAAAGTTCGACGACGGTGCCCGGCTCGGCTGCCTCGGCAACGGTTCCCGCCGGGGTATCTTCCACCACGATCCGCCGGTTTAGCCCCAGCAGCGCACTGCCGCGGTCAGCCAGCGTCTGCAGGCTGCGGGCGTGGACCAGGATGCGGCTGCCGGAGTCCTGCAGGGCGAACTGGACCTCGGGCGGGGCCAGCCGGGTGTTCAGCGGAACAAAGATGGCGCCCAGGGTCCCGCACGCAAAGAAGGTTTCCAGGAACGCCGGGTGGTTCTCCCCCAGGTAGGCCACCCGGTCACCGCGGCCGACGCCGCGGTCCGCCAGGGCGTTAGCCAGGCGGTCCACCCGCCCGGCGAACTCCCCGTAGCTCAGTTCACCCGCGCTGCTGATGACGGCGGTTTTCGCGGCGGACTTCATGCGGCGCTTGTGGATCCAGGCCCCAAGACCTTGATTGTGCATGGTGACATACCTTCCGACGTACCCGGCGAGCGGGTCTGGACAGCCCCCTCGAGCGGCCCCGACCCTCAAGCCCGCGGGCGGGGGCCGGACTTACGGCTCAGCGGTGAACCAGATCACACTGGACATCTCCAACCTAGGGCCATTTAGTTGAGAAAGTCAATAGTTGAAGATGCGGGTGTACCATCGGCCTTCGCCGCACCACAACCGGCGGTCCGCCACAGAAGGCAGCCGTTCGACCCGCCCGGGAACAGGAAAACGCCCCTCCGCGAGCGCGGAGAGGCGTTTCCGCCGACGGCCCGCCCCTAGCCGCACCGCCAGACCCTCAGCAACACGTCGGCCAACGCAGGCCGGTGGACGCCTATTGCCGCGGCAGGAGCGCCTCCATATCAGGGATCTCCTCGATCAGGCCGTTCTTCAGGGAGATGTCGGCGATCTCCTGGATGGACTCGGCATTGACCTCCTGCGGGAATTTCGGCAGGGTCAGCTTTTCGATGACCGCGGGGTCAAGCTGCGTGTACTCGGGCAGGATCTCGCGCACCCGGTCCGGATTCTCGTCGGCGAACGCCAACGACTTTTTCATCGCCCGAACAAAGGCCTGGGTGACGTCCGGTTTCTCCTCGGCAATGTCGTCCGAGGTGAAGTAGGTCGCCACCGTGAGGTTTTCCACCGGATAGGCATAGTTGGAGAACACGGGCACCGCACCATCGCCTTCGACGATGGTCACGAACGGCTCGACGGCGGCGATCGCGTCCACATTGCCGTTGGCCAGCGCCGCGGGCATGTCCGGGAAGGGCATCTCGACGAAATTCAGGTCCGACGAGTCCGCGCCGGCCTGCTCCACCGCCTCACGGATCGTCGAGTCGCTGATGTTGTTCAGGGTATTCACGCCGATGCGCTTGCCGGTCAGGTCCGCAATCTCCTTGATCCCGCTGTCCGGCTTGACCATCACGGCCGCGAAATCCTCATCCTGGTTGCCGGTGGTTGAAGCGCCGTTGGCCACCATCTGCATGTTCAGCCCCTTGGAGCGGGCAATCACCAGCGACGTGACATTGCTGAAGCCGAAATCCATCTGACCGCTCGTGATGGCCGGAATGATGGCCGCGCCGCCCTGCGCCGGAACGAGTTCGAGATCCAGCCCCTCTTCTTCGAAGAATCCCTCCTGGTCACCCAGATAGATGGGAGCCACGTCGACGATCGGGATGACCCCAACCTTGATGGGAGTCATTCCGCCGGCGGCTTCGGTGCCACCGGTCGGGGCCGCATCACCGCCACCGGACGGGCTGCCCCCACCGCACCCTGTTACCGCCAGCACTGCCGCCAGCGCAACCGCCGTTCCAATTCTCTTCACGGGTCCCTCTCCCACTCACCGCCCCATGCAGCAAGAGTGTGCCTTAGGTCACAGTATCTACGGACATAGTGGAGGCCGTCAACGACGGGAACCCCTGCAACAGGCCGCAGAGCGGCTCCCGCATCCCGGGAACCGCTTCGCCACCTGAAGCCAAGAACGAAGGCTACTGGACGGCCATGGCCGGCACGTCCGGAGCCTTGTCCACGTACCCGTACTTGACCATCAGCTCGCCCATGTCGCTGAGAACATCCACCGGGAGCTCGGCGTCGAACGTTTCCATCTTCAGGCCCTTCGCCACTTCTTCGGGCATGCCCATGAAGTCCGGCAGGACGGCACGGACGCCAGCCGGATCCGCTTCCGCGGCCGTCAGGGTTTCCGAAACGGCTGCCTTGAAGTCGGCCACGATCTCCGCGTTCTGGTCGGCGTAGCTGCCGCTGGTGAAGGTCACCATGGTGGGCAGGCCCGGCAAGGCCTTCTGGTTCGGGTAGCCCAGCAGCTTGTAGTCCTTGTTGGCCAACGCCTTCGACTGGAAGGGTTCAGGCACCCAAATGGCATCAACGTTTCCGCGCTCCAGCTGGGCTTCCATGTCCGGGAACGGCATTTCGCTGAACTTCAGCTTGGACGGGTCGCCCCCGTCGATCGCCGCCGATTCCATGATGGTGAGGTCGCCCTGGGTCTTGAGTGTGTTGACCGCGGTGGTCTTGCCCTCCAGATCGGCGAAGTCCTCGATCCCGGAATCAGCCTTGACGATCACGGCGTTGATATCCTCGCCCTCGGCCTTGGAGTTGCTGTAGCCCGTGACGATATTCATATCCAGGCCCTTGTCCACCGCCGTCATCACCGACAGCGGATTGCCGACGGCGAAGTTCAGGGTGCCGGTGGAAACGGCGGGCAGCATGGCAGCGCCGCCCTGCCCGGCCTGCAACTCCAGTTCCAGGCCGTGCTTCTCGAAGATGCCCTCATCGATGCCGTACTGCATGGCTCCCGACGGGGCGATCGGCAGCACGCCTACGGTGAGCTTGGTGAGCCCGGAGCCGGCGGCGCCGGACTGTTCCGCCGGCGCTTCGTTCGACCCGGAGGGGGAACCGGAGCCGCAGCCGGTCAATGCCATCGCGGCAATCGCGCCACCGGCCAACAACTTCGCCAAGTGCTTCTTCATGAAATGCTCCTCGCGGTCCTAGGCGCCGCCGCCCCCGCCGTCGGGAGACTGACTGTGATCGACGCCACACCTAATTACAATGTAGATACAATAGTTGAATAAATCAACAGTTAGGTTGGATTTGTGCAGCCGTCAGGACAAGGAGCGGCCCGGCGTCAGGCGTAAAAGCGGGCCAAGAACTCCGCGATGACCGCGGGGCGCTCCTCGCCTTCGATCTCGATGGTGTTGTTGGTCTTGATCTGGACCCCGCCCTTCACCTCGGTGACCTCGGAAATCACCGAATGCAGGCGCACCTTGGAGCCGACCTTCACCGGGCTGGTGAACCGCACACGGTCCAGGCCGTAGTTGACCTTGGTCGTGACGCCTTCCACATCGAACAATTCGCTCCACAGCGGGATGACCAGCGACAGGGTCAGGAAGCCGTGGGCGATCGGCGCGCCGAACGGTCCTTCCTTGGCCTTTTCCGGGTCGGTGTGGATCCACTGGTGGTCATCGGTGGCATCGGCAAAGGTGTTGACCTGGTCCTGGGTAATTTCACGGTAGTCGGTGTAGCCCAGGTCCTTGCCGACCAGGTTGGGCAGTTCTTCGAGGTTGACGACGGTGTTGCTCATAGAGGGCTCCTTGGAAAGATGGATGGTTCTAGCGGAATGCGCCCGTGCCGGTGATTGCCCGGGCGACTATCAGGGCGTTGATCTCGTGCGTGCCTTCATAGGAATAGACGGCCTCGGCGTCGGCATGGAACCGCGCGACGTCGGTGTCCAGGGTGATGCCGTTGCCGCCCACGACTTCCCGGGCCAGGGCAACGGTCTCGCGCATGCGGGCGCTGCAGAACATCTTGGCCAACGCCGAGTTCTCGTCCTTGTAGATGCCGTCCTCCTGCTGCTGGGTCAGGCGCACCGCCATGCCGAGCGAGGCCGTGAGATTGCCGAGCATGGTGGCCAGCTTCTCCTGAACCAGCTGGAATCCGGCCAGCGGCTTGCCGAACTGCCGCCGCTCCTTGGCGTAGCGCAGCGCGGCCTCGTAGGCGCCGGCCTGTACGCCCGCGGCGATCCAGGCGACGTCGGAGCGCATGTTGCGCAGCAGCGAGGCCACGTCCGCGAACGAGTTGACGTTCTGCAGCCGCGCGGAGTCCGGTACGCGGACTCCGGCCAGCGCGATGTCGGCGTTCTGCATCATGCGCAGCGAGGTCTTTCGCAAGATCTTGGCGATGCCGACCCCGGGGGCATCGGTCGGGACGAGGAAGCACTTGACCTGTCCGTCCGCCTGGTCGCGGGCGAAGACGGCGAGCACGTCGGCAGCGGCGGCCCCGCCGATCCAGCGCTTGGCGCCGTCGATCACCCATTCGCCTCCCTCGCGGCGGGCGCTGGTCTCAAGCCCGCCGGCGATGTCCGATCCGTGTTCCGGTTCGGTCAGCGCAAAGACGCCCTTCAACTCGAAGCTGCGGATCTTCGGGTCCAGCTCGGCGGCCTGCCCGGCACTGCCGCCCAGAGTCACGGCCGTGCGGAACAGTCCTGACTGGGCGTTGTAGAAGGTGGCGACGGAGGCGTCTGTTCGGGCGAGCTCGAAGTTGCGGAAGCCCTCGTAGAGTCCGGAGGGCTTCGCACCGCCGTCGGTCAGTTCGGCCGGCGCCATCAGGTTCAGGTCATACAGCGGCTGGGCAATCTGATACGGAAACTCACCCTGTTCCCAGTAGTCCGCCAGCAGCGGCTGAACCTGCTCCTCGAGCACGCCGCGCAGCCGGCCGAGCACGGTGCGTTCGGCGTCGGTCAGCAGCGCGGCGTAGCCGTACTGGTCGGAGGGATAGAAGGGTCCGGCCGCGGTGCCGGCCTTCTCTTGGGCCACCGTGCTCATGCCTGCCCACCGCCCAGCCCGAGCAGGCGCACCGCGTTGTCCTTGAGGATCTTCGGCCGGACCTCGTCCTTCATCGGCAGGTCCGCGAACGCGCCCAGCCACTTCTGCGGGGTGATCAGCGGGTAGTCCGTGCCGAACAGCACCTTGTCCTGCAGGACGGAGTTGGAGAGTTTCACCAGGGATTCCGGGAAGTACTTTGGCGACCAGCCGGACAGGTCGATGAACACGTTCGACTTGTGCGTGGCAATCGAGTTGGCCTCGTCCTGCCAGGGCACCGAGGGGTGCGCCATGATGATCCGGAATCCCGGGAAGTCGGCGGCGATCTCGTCCAGCAGCAGCGGGTTCGAGTAGCCGAGTTTGATTCCAGAGCCGCCGGGGGTGCCGGCCCCCATGCCGTTCTGGCCGGTGTGGAACACCGCCGGCAGGCCAAGCGACTGCAGGGCTTCCCACAGGGGGTAGAACCGCTCGTGGGCCGGGTTGAAGCCCTGCAGGCTCGGGTGGAACTTGAAGCCCCGCACCCCGTAATCCTCGGCCAAGGACTTGGCCCGGTCGATGGCCTCCGGACCCGTCAGCGGATCGACGGAGCCGAACGGGATCAGCACGTCGTTGTTGCGGGCGGCGCCCTCGGCGATGTCCTCGATGCTGTTCGGCTCGTGCTTCAGGCGGGTGCGGGCATCCACGGTGAACACCACGGCCGCCATCTTCAGTTTTCGGTACGTTTCGGCGATCGCATCCAGCGACGGCGTCCGCTCCTCCGCCTTGAAGTACGCGCTCGACGCGTCCATCAGCTCCTGCGGCAGCGAGAGGTGTCCGTGGCCGTCGATCTCGACGTGAACATGCATGTCGATCGCCGCCAGCGACGCGACATCGAGCACCGGTTCGTAACGCGTGGGAGGCATGGCTATTTCGCCGCCGACTCGGGCTGCAGTTCCGCCGGCAGCTCGGGGAACGTCTCGCCCACGCTCTGCAGCCGGCCGCCGAACAGGTCCTGGAAGCGCTCGCTCAGCGCTTCGTAGTTCCAGCCGCCGTCCAGGAACTCGGTGGCGACGGGCTCCGGATGGGACCATAACTGCAGCCGGTCGCCGCCCACCCCGATCGCCTGGCCGGTCACGTTGGCTGCCGCATCGGAGGCGAGGTAGGCAACCAACCCGGCAACGTCGTCGGCCGTTCCAAAGCCCAGCTCCTTGCGGAAGAAGTCGGGCATGGCCTCGCCGCGCTCGTCCGCCTCCACGGCCTTCTGGAAAAACGGCACGGTCTTCGTCATCGCGGTGGCTGCCACCGGAATCACGGCGTTGGCGGTGACGCCGGCCTTCTTCATCTCCAGCGCCCAGGTCCGGACCATCCCGACGATCCCGGCCTTCGCCGCGGCGTAATTGGTCTGGCCGAAGTTGCCGCGCTGGCCGGTAGGCGAACCGATCGTGATGATCCGTCCCGCGACAGCGTTCTCCTTAAAGTAGGCGTAGGCCTCGCGCACGCAGGTGAAGGTGCCGCGCAGGTGCACGTTGATCACCAGGTCGAAGTCCTCGTCGGTCATCTTCAGCAGCGACTTGTCCCGCAGCACTCCGGCATTGGTCACCAGGATGTCCAGGCGACCGAAGGTCTCGACGGCGGCGGCCACCAGCTGGCGGGCAGTTTCGGTGGGCCCCACTGGGGAAGCGACGGCTATGGCCTGGCCGCCGGCGCCGGTAATACTGGCGACGGCTTCCTCCGCGACCTGCGCGTCCACGTCATTGACCACAACGGAGGCACCCTGGCGGGCAAGCTCCTGCGCGTAGGCCAGGCCGAGGCCCCGGCCGCTTCCGGTGACGATCGCTGTTTTTCCGGCCAAAGACATCTGCTGCTCCTTCGTCCCGCACGGTGGGGGTGCGTTGCGGTTTATGCTGGTCTAGAACCCATGACAACCCATATGATTGAAAAAGTCAATCATTTTGGGCAGCACCTACTTCTAGCGAGGAACCATGTCCGCAGCAACAACGGCCGTCCGCCCGTCGGCGACCGCCGGCCTTGAACGGCTGTACGGCACCGATCTGGCCAACGAAATCGAGTTCCTCACGGCGCGGGCGCGTTCGCTGGGCTCCGGCCTGGCCAACAACATGCTGGCCGAGCTTGACCTGAAGGTGCGGTCCTACTCTGTGCTGTCGCTGGCGTGCAGCGGGGAGAACCCGTCGCAGCGCGAACTCGCCGACTTCCTGAGCCTGGACCCCAGCCAGATCGTGGCCCTGGTGGACCAGTTGGAGCGGCGCGGCGCCGTCACCCGTGAAGCCGACCCGCGCGACCGCCGCTCCAAGGTCATCGTTGCGACGGCATCGGGCCGGAAGCTGTACAAGCAGGCCGAAGCGATCATCCGCGAGGCTTCGGACGAGTCCTTGGCCCGGCTGAACGAACAGGAACGGGAAACGCTGCGCGACCTGCTGCGCCGCATCGCCTTCTGACCGGCCGAGACGGGCGCCGCGTTCTGCGCGACCTGCTGCGCCGCATCACCTGCTAACCGGCCGCGAGGGGCGCCGCACACCGGACGCCGCAGGCCCGGCTACCCCCTCTTCCCAAGCCCCTCCCTCAACCCCACCCCAACCCCACCCCCTCGACTACTCAGATAACGCCCTTTTCAGCGCTGAGGAGGGCGTTATCCGAGTAGTCGATCTCGGAGGGCGGGCGGGACCGGCGCACTGGTTAAAAATCGGAGCCGGCCGCACCCCTTGCCCAGGATGCGGCCGGCGCCCCACTGCCTCCTGCTAGCCGGCGCTGCCGGCCTGGGTGGCGGCGGCGGGGCGGTGGCCCTGCTTGGCAAGCTGGATCTGTTCGTAGACGTGGTGGCGCAGTTCGGTGAACCGCGGCAGTGCCCGGGTGTTGAGCTGGTCGCGCTCGTCGGGCAGGTCGATCTCGAGGTCTTCCTGGATCACGGTCGGCGAGGAGGACAGGATGATCACGCGCTGGCCCAGGTAGACCGATTCGTCGATGTCGTGGGTGACGAACAGGACGGTGACGCCCAGTTTCTTCCAGACCGTGCGGATCAGGTCCTCCAGGTCGGCCCGGGTCTGGGCGTCGACGGCGGCGAACGGCTCGTCCATGAGCAGCACCTCGGGCTGGTAAGCCACTGCCCGGGCGATGGCCACGCGCTGCTGCATGCCGCCGGAGAGCTGCCACGGGTAGGACTGCGGCACGTGGTCCAGGCCCACAGCCTCGAGGGCGTCGTCCACGAGCTTGTCGCGCTCGGCCTTGCCCATGCCGGCGTTCTTCAGCGGCAGCTCCACGTTCTCGCGCACCCGCATCCAGGGGAACAGCGAGCGGCCGTACTCCTGGAACACCACGGCCATCTTCTTGGGCGGGCCGGTCACCCGGGCGCCGTCCAGCAGCACCTCACCCTCGGTTGGGGCCAGCAGGCCGGAGATGCACTTGAGCAAGGTGGTCTTGCCGGACCCGGACGGGCCGACCAGGCAGGCCAGCTCCCCCGCCCGCAGGTCGAAGGTAAGGTTGCGCACCGCCTCGATGTCGCCGCCGTCGGTGTGGTAGACCTTCTTGACGCCGCGCACCGAGAGCATGGCCTGGCCTTCGGGCAGGGTTTTGCCGGTCGGAACCGGGGTGGTTTCAGGCTGCATTTTCTACCTCTCGCAGGCCGTGGTACCAGCGCAGGATCTTGCGCTCGGTCCATTGGAAGATGAATGACATGGCAACACCGATCAGGCCCAGCACCACGATGCCGGACCACATTTCGGGGATCGCAAAGGAACGCTGGAACTGCACGATGGTAAAGCCCAGCCCCGAGGACGAGGCGAACATCTCGGAGATCACCATCAGGATCAGCCCGATCGACAGGCACTGGCGGACGCCGGCCATGATCTGCGGACCCGCAGAGGGCAGCACCAGGTGGCGCACGCGGGCCATGCCGCCGATGCCGTAGGTGTGCGCCGAGTCCGAAAGCACCGAGTCAATGGCGCGGACGCCTTCGATGGTGTTCAGCAACACCGGCCAGATGCAGCCGGAGATGATGACCACAATCTTCATCGTGTCGGTGATGCCCATCAGCAGCATCAGTACCGGAATCAGCACCGGCGGCGGGATGGCGCGGAAGAACTCCAGCACCGGCTCGGTGAAGTCGCGCAGCCACTTGATCGAGCCGATCAGCAGGCCGGCGACGATGCCCAGGATGATCGCCGCGGCCACCCCGATGATCAGCCGCCCGATCGAGGGCAGCACGTCGGACAAAAGCCGTTCTCCGAACCAGGTCTCGGCGAACGCGTCGACGAGCAGTGCCGGCGTGGGCACGAAGAAGTTTGTCGCGCCCAGCGTCGAGGCCCACCAGATCAGCACGAGGATGACCGGCAGCGCCAGCGCGTAGGCAACGCTTTTCAGGACTTTCACGCGATCACCTCGGAACGGATGGATTCATGCCACGACAGGGTCTTGCGCTCAATGAAGCGCATCACCAGGTTGACCAGCACGCCGATCAGCCCCGTGGCCAGCACCAGCGCATACATGCCCGCGATCGCGCCACCGGACTGCGCCAGCGCGATTTCCCTGCCCAGGCCCGGGGAACCGATCACCAGTTCGGCCGTGATGGCCAGGATCAGCGCCACCGCTGCGGCCAGGCGCACCCCGGTCATCAGGTACGGCAGGGCGGTGGGGAACACCACGTGGCGGACCCGGGCGAATCGGCCCAAGCCGTAGGACTTCGCCGTTTGCATCGCCACGTTGTCAACGTCGGCCACTCCGTACAGCACCTGGATGAAGACCTGCCAAAACGATGCGTAGACAATCAGCATCAGCGAGGACTCGATCTTCACGCCGAACAGCAGCACGGCCAGCGGAATCAACGCGACCGACGGGATGGGGCGCAAAAACTCCACCGTGGAGTTCGTGAATTTCCGCAGGAAGTTTGACGAACCGATGATGAAGCCAAGTACCACGGCCAGCAGCACCGCCATCAGCAGGCCAAGGAACCACGCGAGCATGGTTTCGCCCACCGCGAGCCAGAACGCCGCCAGGCCGAAATCGTTGAACAGCACGGCGAGCACCTCGGAGGCAGGAGGCAGGAAGCGGGCCTCAACAATCCCCACCCGCGGCACCAGTTCCCACACCAGCAGGAATGCAAGGATCCCGGCGAGGCCCAGCAGCTGCTTGGTGGGACGCTTCTTCGACGGGCGCCGGCGGGACCGGCTGGCCGCCGGCCCCTTGCTGTCAGTTGTCACCGCGGGGGCGCTCATGGGAGCATCCCGACGAGGTGCGGCGCCCTATGCAGCGCACATTTCATTTCCACTCCTTCTGCCCCGAGGAGAACGGGGATACAGACCGCGCTGTTCGCTAGCCGAACATGCGTTCACTAGCTCAAGTGTGGTCGACGCCACTTGGTGACGTCAAACACTCTAGGCCATCGTTACGCGGGCAACACTGCGCGACGGTCTTTAGCACCGCTGAATTGAATAGATCAACGGTTTGTGCTGAGGAGCTCAGCGCTTTCGGCCGAGCAGGAAGTAGGCCGCAGGGCCGATGAAGTTGAGGAAGGACGCGGCAAACCACACCGGCTTCGGCCCGTTGACCAGGGCTGCCGGGCGCTTCTTCAGGTCCTTCAGAGCGGCCGTCTGCAAGACAAGCTGCAGCCCGGCCATGGTGGCGACACGCAGCCGCTGCCCCCCGCTCAAATCCCTCAAGGACTTCTTCTTCATGGCTTTCTTCATGGCGGCCTCCCGGTCGGTTGTGGCAGCAGGTGCCTCAAGTGTAGGCGTGCCGGGCCGGCGACGCAGGGGACTAACGGTTCCTTTCGTACCGCCAGGGCAGCGAGGCGGTGGAGAGCCGGTGCCTGGCCCCGGCGGCCGCCGCCGGCCCGGGACCGGGGTAGGCAGCGTCGCCCGCCCACACGATGACCTGTCCGCTGGCCGGGTCGTCAAGCACGTGGCTCTCATAGTCGAAAGGCTCCGTGTTCCGAGCGGCTTCCAGTGCGTCCGCAACGGTGTTGAAGCGGCCCAGTTCATGCAGGGTGACCCAGGTCGGCGGGACCAGCCGCATCAGCCCCGTCTCATGCCGGCGGAGCGCTTCGCCGGGCCGCATCCAGGCGAAGCCGGCCAGCTCGCCGTCGTTGAGCACGACCTCGCCGACCGGGGCCACTGCCGTGAAAAACCATGTTTGGAAGCGGCGGACGAGGCTGTGGCGGGGCACCCAGTTGGACAGGTGTACCAGGTCCTGGCCGGCGATCCGCAGGCCGGTCTCCTCGAAGGTCTCGCGCGCCCCTGCGATCCTTGCCGCCGCCAGCTGCCGACCCTGGTCACGTTCGACGGCGCCGCCGGCCTCTGTGCCGGTGCCCGCTTCGGCGTCGGCGTCGGGTTCGGGTTTGGCTTCGGCGTCGGCTTCGGCTTCGGCTTCGGCTTCGGCTGCACGGTAGTCCCCCGGGTCCACCTTGCCGCCGGGGAATACCCAGGCCCCCGCGAAGGATCCACCGCCGGGGCGTTCCAGCATCAGGACTTCCAGTCCCTCCGGGCCGTCGCGCAGCAGGATGACTGTTGCCGCCAGCTCTGCCTGGTCCGTTTGTCTGTCCACCGCTTTATCCACGCCCTTAGCTTAGGACGGCGGCGGAGGCGTCGCTTCGAGCCGCGGATAGATATGGCCAGCGGGGCGCGCCGGCGGCGTGTCGTGCCTACTTCCGGGACAGCAGCCGCTCAACCCGCGGCTTGACCTCGGTGGCCAGCAGCGTGATGGAGTCGATCAGGTGCTCGTGCGGCAGCCCGCCGATGTCGGTCTGCAGGAAGTGGCGCACATGTCCGAGGTATCCGTGCAGGTGGGCAATCCGCTCGGCCACGTCGTCCGGATCGCCGACGTAATAGGCGCCCGGGGCCTCGGTTTGGGCCAGGAAAGCGCGCTTGTCGGGCGCGGGCCAGCCGCGCAGCCGGCCCATTTCCACGTTGAGGTTGTGCCAGCCGGGGTAGAACCGGTCGAGGGCCTCCTGCTTGCTCGGCGCCACCAGCCCGAGGGCGGCAACGGAAACCTTGATCTGCGGACCGCTGTGGCCGGCCTGGGCCGCGGTGCGCCGGTAAAGCTCGGCCAGTGGAGCGAACCGGTGCGGGGCTCCGCCGATAATCCCGTAGGAGACGGGCAGTCCGAGCTGCCCGGCCCGGGCGGAAGAACCGGCGTTGCCCCCGGTGGCCAGCCAGATGGGCAGCGGCCCGGCGGCAGGG
>NZ_JBNHGF010000045.1:0-13348 GCF_059091005.1 Arthrobacter sp. Y3223164 | reverse complement strand
CGCGCAGCCCGTCGTCGCCGGCGGCCACGCGGATTCGCCCGCCGTCTGCAACGGCCTCGGCCACCAGCAGGTCCGCGATCCGGTCATCCAGCTCGCGCTGGATCACGCGGCGCAGGGGCCGGGCGCCGTATTCGGGCTCGTAGCCGGCCTCTGCGATCCATTCCACGGCGTCCTCGCCAACCTCCAGCGCGATGCCCTGGGCCGCCAGCCGGGCTTCGGTCTTGCGCAACTGCAGCCGCACGATGGAACGCAGCTGCTCCTGATCCAGCTTGCGGAACAGCACGATCTCGTCGATCCGGTTCAAAAACTCCGGCCGCATGGTTTCGCGCAGCCGGCCCATCACCCGGGCGCGCAGATCCTGCTCGCTTCCGAAGCCGTCCACCCCGTCGTTGGCGGTGAAGCCCAGCGCTCCGCCCTTGCTGGCCAGGAACTCCGAGCCGAGATTGGAGGTCATGATCACAACGGTGTTGCGGAAGTCCACGGTGCGGCCCTGCCCGTCGGTAAGGCGTCCGTCGTCGAGGACCTGCAGCAGGAGATTGAACACGTCCGGGTGGGCCTTCTCCACCTCGTCCAGCAGCACCACAGAGTACGGGCGCCGGCGGACGCGTTCGGTCAGCTGGCCGGCCTCGCCGTAGCCGACGTAGCCCGGAGGGGCGCCGACCAGCCGTGAGACGGTGTGGCGCTCGCCGTATTCGCTCATGTCGAAGCGCACCATGGCGTCCTCGTCACCGAACAGCGACTCCGCCAGGGCCTTGGCCAGCTCGGTTTTGCCCACACCGGTCGGGCCCAGGAACAGGAAGCTGCCGACGGGCCGGCCCTCGTCCCCCATGCCGGTGCGGTTGCGCCGCACGGACCTGGCGATAGCGGTCACCGCATCATCCTGGCCAATCACCCGGGCGTGCAGGTCCTCCTCCAACCGGGCCAGCCGCTGCCGGTCGCCCTGGGTCAGCCGGGCGGCCGGAATGCCGGTGGCGCGGGAGATGATCTCGGCGATCTCGGCCTCGCCCACCACATCGGAAGACGCGACGCCGGGGCGGGCCCCGCCGTCGTGGTCTTCCGTGGCACCCGGGGCCGACTGCTGGGCGGAGGCGGCTTCCAGCCGGGCCTTCAGCTCTTCGATCTCGTCGCGCAGCTTCGAGGCGTCCTCGTAGCGTTCCTCGGCGACGGCGGCGTTTTTGGCCGACTCCAGCTCGGCCAGCCGGCCGCGCAAGGCCTCCACGTCAACGCGCGGGCCGCGTCGCAGGCTCAGCCGCGCGCCGGCCTGGTCGATCAGGTCGATCGCCTTGTCCGGCAGGAACCGGTCGGTGAGGTAGCGGGAGGACATCTCGACGGCGGCCCGGATCGCTGCCTCGGTGTAGGCCACCTGGTGGTGTTCTTCGTAACGGTCCTTGAGGCCGGACAGGATGCGGACGGCGTCCTCGATCGAGGGTTCTGAGACCATGACGGGCTGGAAGCGCCGCTCCAGGGCAGGGTCCTTCTCCACCTTGCGGTACTCGCCAAGGGTGGTGGCGCCGAGCAGGTGCAGTTCGCCGCGGGCCAGCCGGGGCTTGAGGATGTTGCCGGCGTCCATGCCGCCCTCGCCGCCGCCGCCGGCACCGATCACGGTATGCAGTTCGTCGATGAACACGATCAGTTCGCTGCTCGCGGCGCTGATCTCGTCCAGGGTCTTGGTCAGGCGTTCCTCGAAGTCGCCGCGGTAGCGGGTGCCGGCCAGCATGCCCGGCAGATCCAGCGACACCACACGCTTGCCGCGCAGCTGTTCCGGGACGTCGCCGGCCACGATGGCCTGCGCCAGCCCCTCGGCGATGGCGGTCTTGCCCACGCCGGCCTCGCCGATCAGCACCGGGTTGTTCTTGGTCCGGCGCGCGAGGATTTCGATGGTTTGGGCAATTTCGTCCGCGCGGCCGATCACCGGGTCCAGCCGGCTCTCCCGGGCCTGGGCCGTCATGTCGGTGCCGAACTGGTCCAGCATGGGAGTTTCCGACCCGGTGCCGGTGCTCTGTTGCGGGCCGGTTGCAGGGGTGGGGCCGTCGGGCTGCGCCGCAGCTGTCTCCGCCGCGTGCTGCAGTGCCTGCGGGGTGACGCCCGCGCCGGCCAGGATCTGGCCGGCGGGGGTCTCCTGGTTCAGCACGAAGGCGGCGAAGAGGTGCTCGGGGTCGATGTAGGTGGAGCCGAACGCGCGGGCCACCTGGTGCGCGTCCAGCAGGGCACGCTGCGCCGACGGCGTGAGCGACGGCGTTTCCCGGGTCGGGCCGGTCTTTTCCGGCAGGCCCTGCTCCGCGGAACGCGCGATGGTCTGCGGGTCCGCGCCGGTCAGCTTGATCTGGCTGGCGGCCGGCTCCTGGCCGACCATGACGTGCAGGATGTGCAGCCCGTCCACCTCGATGTGGCCGAGGCCTGCGGCGAACCGGGCTGCCTGCGCCAGCACCTCATGGGTGCGGCGGCTGAGCAGCCGGGTGAGGTCGACCGTGCGGGATTGGGCCGCCCGCTGGCCCTGCAGGTAGCGGGCCAGGAACTCGTCGAATGAACCGTTGCCGGAAGCTGGTCCGAAGAACAGTGGCATGGATAATCCTCCTGTGGAACGTGAGTGCCTTCGACTCATGTTAACGCCTCTACGGCAGGATTATTCCAGAAGCTACCCGAACTTGAGTGCAGCTGGCTCATATGTAGGCCGCGGCAGGCCGGTGCTACTGTTGGATTCGAAGCTTTGTTCGAAGACGGGGGTCGGGATGTTCGGTGTAGAGCAGCCGTCGGATGCGTCGGCGGGCCCGGAGATGGGCAGCGGAGCGCCCGAGGAGGCGCGCGGTTTCCCGTCGCCGGCCAGGGACTACTTCCACGGCGGCATCGATCTGAACCGGCACCTGATCCGTGACCGCACCAGCACCTTTGTGATGCGGGTGGCCGGAAACTCGATGGCCGCGGCCGGGATCAGTGATGGCGATGAGCTGATCGTGGATCGCTCTTTGACCCCGCGCGACGGTTCGGTAGTGGTCGCGGTGCTGGACGGGGAACTGGTGGTCCGGCGCCTGCATCTCACCGCGGACGGCGTGCGCTTGCAGGCGGACGACGGCGGCGTTCCCACCGAGGTGGGCGAACTCGCCGACCTGAGCATCTGGGGCGTCGCCACCCGTTGCCTGCACCATGTCTAGCGCCCCCGTGCCCGGGGCAGGCGGGGCGGCCTCCGGCCAGCCGTCGGGCTCCGGCGGAGCGACCTCCGGCCGGCCCGGCGAACGGATCGCGCTGGTGGACGTCAACAATTTCTACGTCTCCTGCGAGCGGGTCTTCGATCCGTCCCTCGAGGGACGGCCCGTCGTCGTGCTCTCCAACAATGACGGCTGCGTGGTGGCGCGCTCCGAGGAGGCCAAACAGCTGGGGCTGAAGACCGGGACGCCGTGGTTCCAGGTGGCGCCGCGGGCCAAGGCCTGGGGGCTGGTCGCGCGGTCCAGCAACTACGAGCTGTACGGGGACCTAAGCGCCCGGGTGATGGAAGTGCTCGGCCGGTTCGGGGCCTGGCAGGAGGTCTATTCGATCGACGAGTCGTTCCTGGGCCTGCCCGGCGACGAGGCCCAGTTGCTGGAGACTGCCGGCCGAATCCGTGCCGCAGTGATCCGGCAGGTGGGCGTGCCGGTCAGCGTCGGCGTGGCGCAGACCAAGACGCTGGCGAAGTTCGCCAACCACGTTGCCAAACGGAATCCCCAGATGGCCGGAGTGTGCTCGCTGGGCTCGATGCCCGCTTCCGACATCGCCTGGATCCAGTCACGCGTCCCGGTCACCGGGCTGTGGGGCGTGGGCGGACGGACGGGGAAACGGCTGAACGCCCTCGGGATCGAGTCGATCGCAGACCTCAAGGCCGCCGACCCGCAGGCAATCCGCAAAAAGTTCTCCGTGGTGCTGCAGCGAACCGTGCTGGAGCTGAACGGGACGCCCTGCATCCCGCACGCGGAGGAGCGGGCCGACAAGCAGCAGATCATGTTCTCGCGCAGTTTCTCCACGCCGGTGACCACCCTCGAGCAGATGGACCAGGTGATGGCGGTCTATGCCCAACGCGGGGCGGCCCGGATGGCGGCCGAGGGACTGCGCGCCTCGGTGCTGACGGTGACTGCGGGGACCAGCAGGTTCGCCGGCGGCGAGGCATCGTTTCCCGCGGCCAGCGTCAACCTGGCGACGCCCACCCAGGATCCGATCCAGCTGACCAAGGCTGCCGTGGCCGCCATGCGCGGCTGCCTGACTCCGGGCGCCCACTATGTCCGGGCAGGGGTCCTGCTGTCGGGGCTGGAGCCCGCGGCCGGCCAGCAAACCTTCGACCCCTTCGTCAGCGATTTGGAACAGCGGCACATCGGCGACCTGCTGGGCGCGGTGCGTACCAAGTTCGGCGAAGCCTCGATCGGCCTCGGTCAGGGCGGGCTGGCGGCCCCCGCGGCGTGGTCAATGAAACGCGAATTTTCCTCGCCACGCTACACCACCGAGTGGAGCGACCTGCCGGTGGTCAAGGCGGATTAACCGGCTGTGCACCGGGTCGCGTCGCAGCGGCGCAACGGGCACGGCAGCGGCCGAACAGTGGCACGGCAGCGGCCGTATCTCGACGGCCGCTGCCGTGCCCGCGGTGGATCAGTCGCTCGGGCTCGTGTCGGTGGTGAGCCCGCGGTCGTCCGGCGTTTCCTGGTCCTTCTCTTCAGCCGGCCCGGGCGCGATGTTCATGCCCTCCTTGCCCTCGGGCTCGGGGGCGGAATCGGCCGCCTGCTGCTCCTGAGCATCCGGCGGATCTGCCGCGGTGCCCGACTGGTCCCGCGGACCTTTGACCTGGCCGGTGTCGTTCTCCGTCATGCCAGTCCTTCCCTCTGCCGTTAATGCAGGCGGAGCCCCGGCGAGGGGCCCGGCCCGCCAGAATCCCGGGCGGGTTAAACTCCGGGCGGGCGCAGGTCGTCGTCCCTGTTGAGGGTGGCGGGGCCGTCAGGCATGGTGCCTCCCTCGCCCGTCCAGCTCTGCCCGAGTTCATCGTTCTGCGCCGGATCCGACATGGTGGTGTCGCCGAGGGTGGTGGTGCCCGTGGTGCCGCCGGCGGTGGTCGTGGGGCCAGTGGTGCCTCCGTCGTCCTTACCCGAACCGTGGTTGCCGGGCAGCTTGGAGGTCGCCGCGGACCCTGCCTTCTTGGCCGCTTCGGTAACACGGTCGGCGACGCCTGGTGCCTTTTCCTTGACCAGGTCCGTGGCTTCGTGCACTTTTTCCTGGACCGCTGGGTTCTGCCAGAACTCCTGGCTCTTGGCCTTCAAGGAATCGTAGGCGGACCTTCCGGATTTCGAACCCAGGACGAATCCGAGGGCGATGCCGGCGCCGAATGTGAGTTTCCCTTTCACAGCGTGCTCCTGTCTGTAGACGGTTGATGGGCGGTGCTAGGTGGAGGTGCGGGCGGTGCCAGTCAGCCGGGGAAAGGCGCGTTGGGCGCGTCCCCGCGGCCGTCCTGGTCCTTGTCACCGTAGGCCTTCTTGACCAAGTCGTCGGCGAGTTTCTCGTCACCGTGGACCGGGATGTGGGCCTCGTTGACTTCCTTGTCGATGCCGCCTGCGTCGGCGGGAGTCAGAGTGTCGTCATTCGCGTCGTCCGGGTGTTCCGGGCGCCGCTCCTCGTTCGGATTCATCAGGTCCTCCTTCTCGAGCGGGTCGTCCTGTGGGATCAGACCGGGCAGCTGCGCTCTTCGCGCGGCTTCCCATGGGGCCACACTACGCGCCGGTCTCCGGCTTCGCACGGGTCAAGCGGCTGCGCGGGCGCATCGCGGGGGATTCCGTGACCCCTCCGGCCCCGGCCATTCCCGCCAGGACTTCACGGATCGCCGACAACGAATCCACCTGCGGTATCCAGCCGAGTTCGTCCCTGACCCGGCTGGTGTCCATGACCGGAGCGTAGCGGGCCATGTCCACCCAGCCGGGGTCGCTGGCCAGCAGCCGAAGGGACCACGCGGCGCCGACCAACTGCCGCACCAGCGGCACGGGAACGGGCAGCCAGCGCCGGGCACCGAACAGGGAGGCGACGAGTCCGGGCGTTACCACCGGTTCGGCCGCCACGTTGAAGGCACCCCTCGCGCCCTGGTCCAGCACCCGCCAGTAGGCGTCCGCCACGTCGTTGGCATGCAACGCCTGGAAGATGAACTCCTCGGGGAACGGGAACAGCGGCAGCCGTAGCCGGTTGACGAAGAACTTGGGGATCCACCGGCCCACAAAGTAGCGGCCGATCTGGCTGCCGGCCTCGGCTTGGAAAATCAGGCCGGGCCGCAGCCGCGCCACCTTGATTTCCGGGTGATCGTCGGCGAACTCGTCCAACAGCGCTTCCTGCTGGCCCTTGAACCGGCTGTAGTGCGAGCTGGCGATGCCTCTGGCCGGCCAATCCTCGCGGACACGGGAGTGCTTCGGTCCGGGGCTGTACGCGCCGACCGACGAGGCGCAAACCACCTGCCCGACGCCGGCGTTGGTGGCAGCGGCGAGCATGTTCGCGGTGCCGTCCACGTTCACCCGGCGCAACTGCTCTTCATCGTGGTTCGGTTGCAGCAGCCACGCGAGATGGACGACGGCGTCGCATCCCTTAAACGCCTGCGTCAACCTTTCCCGGGCATCGCGGGAGGCGATGTCCAGCGAAACCCACGTGACGCCGTCGTACGGTTCCGTCGTGGCATCGGGCAGCCGCCGCGCGATGCCGACGATCTCCACGTCGTCCGCGCGTTCGCCCCGCGCCTTCTGCAGCCGGCGCAGCACTGCTGTACCGACGTTCCCGCTGGCTCCGACCACCGCGACTCGCATGGACAGACGCTACCGCGGATGCCACGGCTTGGCGAGGGCCGGCGGGGCGGCCGGCCGCCGGAATCCGTGCAGGATTCGGCCGAGGGCCGGGTATCTCCGCAGGTCATCCGCAGCTTAAACGTGCAGGTCGCGCGGTGACGCTACCGCTCCACTTTGACGCGTTCGTTGGGCACGCAGTGCGTCATGGTTAGCCCCGAAACGTCACGCGGCCCGTTCTTGCCGAGGTTGGCCATCCACTGCTGCTCCGCTTCGGAAAGGTTCTGGCTGGCCAGGGGCCCAAGGTCCCTCACCTCGTCCAGCGAGATGCCGATGCCGCGGCCCACGCCCTGGCCGAGCTCGTCCGCGATCATGTAGAGGTGCCAGAGCATGCGCTCCTGGATCGGCCGGTCGCACTGCGCCAGCGCGTTGGTCAGGTTGGTGATCAGGTCCTCGCGCTCCCAGTCCTCTTGCAGGTAGAACCGCTGGCCGGCCTGCAGGTAGTCGTTGGTCCGCTCAATCCGTTCCCTAGTCAGCCGGCCGCCGATCTCGGGACCGACGGCGTGGTGGTAACCGGAATCCTTCGCCGCCTCCTGCAGCCCGCCGGTGATAGTCGGCTCGTAGTTAACGTGCGGGTTCTGGCCCGGCGCGGTGTCCACAAAGTGCGTCAACTGGCCGTCCCGCTGGTTGGTGGCCACCGGCACCTTCGGGCTGTTGACCGGCAGCTGCAGGTAGTTCGGGCCCACCCGGTGACGCTGGGTGTCGCTGTAGGAGAACGTGCGGCCCACCAGCATCTTGTCGTCGGAGAAGTCGAGGCCGTCCACCAGCACGCCGGTGCCGAACGCGATCTGCTCGCTCTCGGCGAAGAAGTTCTTGGCGGTGCGATCCAGCACCATCCGGCCGACCGGTCGGGGAGGGAACTGCTCCTCCGGCCAGACCTTGGTATCGTCCAGCGGGTCGAAGTCGAGCTCGGGATGCTCGTCGTCGGACATCATCTGCACCACCAGCTCCCACTCGGGGTAGTTGCCGGCTTCGATGGCGTCGTAGAGGTCCTTGGTGTGTGACCCGAGGGTCTGCGCCTGCACGTTCGCGGCGTCCTCGGCGGTCAGCGACTTCACGCCCTGCTTGGGCATCCAGTGGTACTTCACGAGCACCGTCTCGCCGGCGGCGTTGACCCACTTGTAGGTGTTCACGCCGAAGCCCTGCATATGCCGGTAGTCGGCGGGGACGCCGCGCGGGCTGAAAACCAGCATGACCATGTGCATGGATTCGGGGGACTGGCTGAAGAAGTCCATCGCCCGGTTCGGCACCGACGCCTCGAACGTTACCGGGTCCGGCTTCTGCGAGTGGATGAAGTCGGGGAACTTGATCGCGTCGCGGATGAAGAACACGCCCAGGTTGTTGCCGACCATGTCCCAGTTGCCGTCCTCGGTATAGAGCTTCACGGCAAATCCGCGCGGGTCGCGGGCCACCTCGGAGGAATCACGGCCGCCGGCCACGGTGGAGAAACGGATGGCGAGGTCGGTGCGCTTGCCCGCTTCCTGGAACAGCTTGGCGCGGGTGAACCTGCCGATCGGCTCGTCCCCCCACTTGCCGTAGGCCTCGAAGTAGCCGAAGGCCGTGGTGCCGCGCGCATGCACCACGCGTTCGGGCACTCGCTCGCGGTCGAAGTGGCTCATCTTCTCCAGGAACTGGTAGTTCTCCAGGGTTGCCGGGCCGCGGGCGCCGATGGTTCGCGTGTTCTGGTTGTCGTAGACCTTGTGGCCCTGGCGGTTGGTCAGGGGCTGGTCCGGGGACTGGGCCGCATCGGTCATCACTGATCACTCCTGGGGAAAAGGGGGAGGCCGCTTGCCGTGATTCCAGCTTCCTCCTCGGCCGCGGCGAGGGCAAGAGTCCGACGACGACGCGGCCGGGCTTCGCGGAGGAGTGCCCGTGGCGGTGCGGCGGGAGCTTCGCGGGAGCGGCCGGGGCGGTGCGACGGGAGCTTCGCGGGAGTTCCCGGTGGCGGTGCTTTTCGCTCCCACGTCTTGGCGGCGGCTCCCGACGTTTCGCCTAGTCAGCGCGCTTTAGGGGTAGCCAAAGATGGGCAGTTAGTCCGAGACATGGGAGCGAACACACCGGAGACCCGGCCCCGCCCCGCCCGGACCTACCGGTGGGCGAAGCTAAGCCCCAGGCGTTTCTCGCTCAAGTACACGCTCAGGCCAATGCCAAGGGCCGCGAACGTGCAGGTCATCCACCAGGTGGACTGCCAGCCGCCGGTAACCGTGGCCAGCCAGGCGATCAGGGCCGGGCCGGTGAAGTTGCCGACGTTGAAGATCTGCTGCATCAACCCCATGGCGGCCGGCGGGGACCCGTCCGCCGGCGCCAGGTCCACTGCCATGCGGGTGAGCGTAGACGGGATCACCGAGCCCACCATGGAAAACAGCGACACGCAGGCGAACTGGAAGGCCATGCCGC
This sequence comes from Arthrobacter sp. Y3223164, assembly GCF_059091005.1. Lineage (NCBI taxonomy): Bacteria > Bacillati > Actinomycetota > Actinomycetes > Micrococcales > Micrococcaceae > Arthrobacter > Arthrobacter sp. Y3223164. Next base: position 4,127 of record NZ_JBNHGF010000045.1, on the reverse strand, counting down.
CCGGCGCAACGGTCCAGTCGATGCCGAAGGTGAGCACCGTCGTGGTGCCCATCAGGATGAAGGTGGGGATCATCAGCAGCCGCGGGGGGACGCCGCGCTGCAGCAGGGGAGCGGCGCCGATGGCCCCCAGCGCGTTCAGGCCGCCGACCACCGCGGACAGGATGCCCGGCCAGATCCCGGTGACCCCGTTCTGCTCATAGATGGTAGGCAGGAAACCGACCACGGCCATCCACTGGACGGTGTAGCAGGCGAACACCACGCCGGCGATCCACGGCTTGGGGGACCGGACGGTGCGGCCGATTCGACGGGTGGCCGCGGGCAGGCCGGAACCGTCGTGCCGCGGGTCCTGCGGCACGAACTTCAGCACCAGCGGGATCGGAATGAGCGTCAGGGCGGCCATGATCCACCACCACGTGTGCCAGCTGGTGGCCTGCAGGATGAGCGCGCTGGCCACCAGCCCGGCGAAGGTCGCGAAGCCCTGGTACGCGCTCCAGAAGCCGACCGCCAGGTTGACGCGGACCCCGGGCGTGTTCGCCCGGATGAGCCCTGGCGCCACCACCGTGGTCAGCAGGAAGCCCGCCCCTTCAAGTGCGCGGCAGGCCATCAGCACGGCGGCCGAGTCGGCGAACCCCCCGATGACCGATCCGATGATGAGCAGCCAGAGGCCGGCCAGCAGGCAGCGGCGTGCGCCGATCATTTCCGCCAGCAGGGAAACCGCCAAGCCACCGACCATGCCGGCCACCTGCACCACGCCCAGCAGCACTCCGGCCTGCACCAGGGACATGCCGAGCTCGTCACGGATCACGGGAATGGCCGACGGCAGCTTCCAGATGTGCATCGCGGCCGTGACGCCCGCCAGGACGACGACGATCCATGCCGCGTCTGCCCGCGGCCGGATGGCGCTGGTGGTGGCCACGCTGCTCCTTTCCGGGGGGTTCGATTAGTTGCCCGTACAGACTATCCGCGGCCGGAGAAGGGTGACGCGCGGCACGTAAGACGGGCGCCGGCGTCGTAATAGTTGACTACGATATGGGCGGAGCCGGGCGGGCTCGGCGCGCCATGCCGAGGCGCGGCGGCACCGCACCGCCGTGGATAGACTGGCCAAGGCGGCAAACCCGCCGGGGAACTACGGGAGGGCAACATGTTCGAACCTGGGGCGCCGATCGACGAGGTCGAGCGCGACGTCGAAGCGATCATCATGGAATTGGTGCACGAGCTGGGCGAGCGGGCCGACGCCGATCCGGAGCCGCTGGGCGCCGAGGAGCGCGCCTACATCGCGGCGTTTTCCGACGCCAGGGCCAACAACGACCGCAACCAGACGGCGTTGCTGTCGACGGCAATACGGCAGCCGAACCTGGCCGAGTCGCTGGTCTACCTTAACCAGCGGCTGGACCGGCAGGATCTTGACCCGCGCGAGCCCGTGGGCATCATCGGGATCATCGTCCGGCTGGCGATGGACGGGCTGTGGGTCTCCGACATGCTGGACAGCACGCGGTTCAAGCCGGAGGACCGGCGCCGGATCACCGACGTGCTCACCGGCATGACGTACCTGACCGACGCGCGGCTCAAGGAACTGCTGGCCGAGCTGGCGCCGAAGGGACGGGCGTCGCAGAAGGACTGACCAGCGCAGCCTGCGCCACCGGGCCCGCCCGCAGCTTCAACGGCTGGGGGCGGGCCGGCTGTCGTAAGGGTGTTCCCGTCGTCGTAACCGGCCCGCCCACAGCTTGACCGCTGGGGGCGGGCTCGTCGTCGTGAGGGGTCCGGGCCGTCCGGGGGGAACTAGGCGTCGGTTGCGTCGTGGCCGCGCTGCCGGGCCAAAGCCTTGGCCACCCGGGTGATCAGGTCGTACGGAACGGGCCTTCCCAGCGGAAACTTCAGGGTTCCCTTGGCCGCCAGGTACGGTTCCATGTCGTGCTGCAGCGCCGCATCGGCTTCCGGTACGGGGTAGAGCGAGACGTGGTGTTTCCAGCCGGCGAAATAGACCAGATAGTGTCCCTCAAACATGATGGTCGGTATGGCGTAGCTGATCTTCTCTTCAGCCCCCGGGACCGCGCTGTGGATGGTCTGCCGGATTTCCTGCAGGATGATCCTGACGTCCTCGGGGAACGACGCGATGTAATCGTCGATCGTCGCAAACTGCTCCGCCATCCTGACCCACCTGCCGCCTTCCGGCCTTGCCCTATCAGACGTCCTATCCGGCCACGTCCTAGCCGGCGTGTCCCGCAAACGGCGTCAGCACGATCTTGCCGGACGCGTGGCCCTCCTGGCTGTAGCGCATCGCGTCCGCGGCCTGATCCATCGAAAACGTGCGGTCGATGTCCACGGTGAGCTTGCCCGCGTCGGCCAGCTCGCTCAGCCGCGCGAGTTCGGCAGCGTCCGGGCGTACCCAGATGTAGTGGCCGCCGTGCTTGCCTGCGGTCGGATCGGCGATCGACGCGTGCCGGCCGCCATTGCGCAGCACGGCCAAGGTTTCCTCCAGAACCCCTCCCGCGAAGTCCGCCACGGCGTCCGCGCCCTGCGGAGCGAGCCCGCGCACGCGGTGCACCAGCCCGTCGCCGTATTCCACCGGTTCCGCGCCGAACTCCCGCAGCCGTTGGTGGTGTTGCTTGGAGGCGGTGGCGATGACCCGGAGGCCGCGTTCGGTGGCGAGCTGGATGGCGATTCGACCGACGCCGCCGGACCCGTTGTGGATCAGGATTGTCTCGCCGGTTGACGGGGCCAAGGCGTCCAGGGTCCGCTGTGCTGTCATGCCGGTGAGCGGCAGCCCGGCGGCCTGCTCCCAGCCCAGCGATTTCGGCTTGCGCGCCACCATGGATACCGGCAGCGCCACGAACTCCGCGTAGGTTCCGCCGCTCACGGTGTCCCGGCGGCCGTAGGCGTAGACTTCGTCGCCGGGAGCGTATTCGGGGGTATCCGGTCCCACCTCCTCGACGACTCCGGCCACGTCCCAGCCGGGAATCACCGGGAAGTGCACGTCCAGCATCGCGTCCAGTCCGCCGGCCATCACTTTCCAGTCCACCGGGTTCACGCTGGCCGCTTTGACCCGGATGAGCACCGCACCCGGTGCCACCTTTGGCCGCCGAACCTCCGACTGCTCCAGGACCTCCGGCCCGCCGTACCGCGAGTAGGTCATGGCCTGCATGGTCTTAACCAACGAATGCCGCCTTCCTGTTTTCGCTCCACCCTAGCGGCGGGTTGCAAGCCTTGCCTATGCAGAGGGCCGCGTAACGAACCTCACAGGCCCGCAGGAAATTCCGGCATGGAGGGGCGGTGTTCAACCCTGTAGACCCATCCCGCAACTAAGGAGTCACATGAGCGTCGAAACCGTTGACGTCAGCCTCGAGAACGAACTGGCCGTGGACCGCGAGGCCGCGAACCAGCTGTTCCTGGAAGCCCGCACCGCGAACACCTTCTCCGCCGAGCCGGTCTCGGACGAGCAGCTCGCCGCCATCTATGAGCTGGCCAAGATGGGCCCGACCATGATGAACAACCAGCCGCTGCGCATCACCTGGGTCCGGTCCGCCGAGGCCCGCGAGAAGCTGGGCGCCCGCATGGCGGAGGGCAACCGCGCCAAGACGCTGACGGCTCCGATGGTCGCCGTGCTCAGCTACGACGCCGACTGGCACGAGCACTTCGAGACGTTCTTCCCGCACGCTCCCGAGCGCAAGGCAATGTTCGACGACAACGCCGAAATGCGCGCCGAGGTCGCCAAGAACAACGCGTGGCTGCAGGCCGGTTACTTCATCATGGCCGTCCGCGCCGTGGGCCTGCACGCCGGCCCGATGGGCGCGTTCGACGCCGCCGGCATCGACGAGGACTTCAACGCCGGAACCTCCCACCGCACGTTCATGGTGGTCAACATCGGCACCCCCGGCGAGAACCCCTGGTTCCCGCGGCTGCCCCGCCTGGACGCGGAAATCGCCGTGCAGACGGTCTGATCCCGTCAAACCGCTGACGACGGCGGTGCCCACCCACCGGGGGCTCGCTAGCTTCCCGGGGGAGGGCGCCGCCGTCGGCGTTTAAGGGTGGCGGGCGAGGGCCGCCACCGGAAGGACAGCCAGGACAGCACAGTTCCTGCCGGTCATGACAGCGCGCGCCCCGCCGGACAGGGCGCCACGGCGTCGCCG
>NZ_JBNHGF010000044.1:0-13367 GCF_059091005.1 Arthrobacter sp. Y3223164 | reverse complement strand
GGATCTGCTGGAGAATTCCTGGGTGGACTTTGAGGAGTGTACCGGGATCGACGTGGTGTACGAGGGTTCCAGCCAGCCAGCCTACGAGTGCCCCGGCCAGGAACGGGCTCGCGGTGATCAGGATTCCGGCCAGCGCCATTCCGTGTTCGTGCGTGTTTCGGCCCGCCGCCGCAAAAATGACGACGGCGGCCAGGTCCAGGGCGAGCGATGCTGCCACCAACGGGATGCCCGCGCGGAGCCGGGGCGATGTTTCAGTCACCCCTCCACACTATCGGGCAGGCACGGGCGTACGATTCGAGGACGAGCCGGTCGGGTCCCTGGCGACGGGTCAGGGGCCGAAGCCGGTCGGCTGGTCAGGGGCCGAAGCCCGCGGCGGATGGGGAGGAGCCGAAGCCATGAAGTTGGCACAGGTTGCGCTCGGTGTGCACGAGCTCGAGCGGGCCACCGCTTTCTACACCGACCTGCTCGGTTATCCGCCGGCCGGGGTCTTCAACCCTCCGGGCCTGGTGTTCTTCGATCTCGACGGCGTGCGGCTGCTGCTGGAGGTGGGCGCGCCGGCCGCCCTGTTGTATCTGCAGGTCGACTCGGTGCGGGACCGGGTCGAGGAACTGCGCGCCCGGGGAATACCGGTTGCCGAAGAACCACACATCATTTTCCGGCATGCCGATGGTGCCTTGGGACCTGCCGGCATGGATGAATGGATGGGCTTCATCCGCGACTCGGAAGGCAATCTCGTGGGGCTGGTCAGCCACGAGCAGGCGGAGCATTAAGGTAGCATCCGTGCCCACAACCGTGCATACTTGTTGCTTGAGCAACAAGGAAGCAGATTTGTATGTATGTGTTGACGGTCGATCAGCGGCGCTCCCGGCGCCACGTGGACCTCGTCGAGGGCGCGCTCGGCGCCCTGAATGACGACCCGTCCCGTCCGCTGGTGCGCGGTTTCGAACGCACCGCCGGCGACGAGATGCAGGCGGTGGTCGCCGACCCGGCCGTCGCGGCTGATCTTGCCCTGGACCTGGCGGTCAGCAACCACTGGAGCGTGGGAATAGGCGTGGGCGGGGTCGTCACCCCGCTCCCGGAGTCTACCCGCGCGGGTTCCGGCGAGGCCTTCGAGCGCGCGCGCGAAGCGGTGACCGCGGCCAAGACATCGCCCGGCAACGTCGCCGTCTCCGGTGCCCGCGAGGAGGCCGGCCATGCCGAAGCGGTGCTGCAGTTGCTGGTATCAGTGGCACGGAAGCGCAGCAGGCAGGCGACGGAAGCCGGGTTGCTCAGTGATGAAGGACTGACCCAACAGCAAATTGCCGACCGGCTGGGGATCACCCAGCAGGCCGTCTCCAGCAGGCTGCACAGTGGGCTCTGGCCCGAGTGGCGACGCGCACGGTTGGCGGCCCAAGCGTTGCTGGAAGGGGCCGACCGATGAGCGTCATCGCACTGCTCACGCTCTGCGTGGCCACGGCCGTGGCGGCGCCCATGTACTTCGAGCGGTTCCAGGGCCGGGGCAACCGCTGGCTGTACGCCGCCAGCGCCGTATCGCTGTTGCTCTTGGGCATTGCGGCATTGTTGGCGGTCCTGGGGTCGGGCGGTCTAGGCCCGGCAGCCTATGCGCTGGGCGTGGCGGCCGCCGCGATCGGCGGTGGCCCGGCCACCGTGACCATCCTGCGGTTGTCGTTCAATGCCTCGCACCCTGACAACCACACCGACCCCGAAGCATCCCCGGTGCTCCGCGGAGGGGCCTGGATCGGGGTGCTCGAGCGGACGGCCATCGCGGCCACCCTGCTGGCCGAGTGGCCGGAAGGATTGGCAGTCGTCCTCGCGGTGAAAGGCCTGGGCCGGTATTCCGAACTCGGTCAGTCCGGGGCGGCCGAGCGATTTATCCTGGGCACCTTCGCGAGCGTGCTGTGGGCCGCGGCCGCTACCGGCATCGCGGTTCTCCTGCGCTGAGCGCAGGCGGGCTCGGCATTCCCGGGCCAAGGCGGCGGCGCCAGGCCAGCGGCGCGCAGTCCGTAACAAAAACCACGGTCCCGCCCGGTGCTGCCGCCGCCCCTGCTGGGCCCGTGTTCCGTCCCCACGAAATATTGCCCGCGGTCTGTTGCCCACGCCACATTCGGCCTCTTATGATGATCACCGGTCAAGGAGCGGCCATGGGGAACTCTTGAGGGGACAAAGCATGGATCCCAAACTGCGAGTGGTCGTCCGGCTGGATATCGATCGGGAATCCGCCAATATCGAAGTGCGCGGGCACGTGACAACCCGAAACATCGTGGCGCTGTATTCGTTGGTTCGCCGCACCAGCGCCCTTGCGCCCGGTCGGGGCGTCACCATCAACCTTCAGCATGCCCGGATTGAAGCTGCCGCGCTGGAAGAGCTTCACCGCTGCAGTGAAAGCAAGCAGCTTCCCGGTTATGCGGCGCCCGAAGGGGAGGGGTGCCGCCTGCAGGTGATAGACCCGGGTGGCAGGGACGCCACGGCCCCGGTGCTGGCCGGTGCCCCCGGCTGAGCTGGAGGCATAATTTTTGGCTGCCGGTGGGTGCCCGGTTCACGTTGAACACCCGATTCATGGACGTTCGAGGGGCGGTTCTGGTACGCCTGACGCAGGGGAGGAGCCCATCATGCAGAAGATCACGCCATGCCTGTGGTTCGACAGCGAAGCCGAAGAGGCGGCACAGTTCTATGTCCAGCTGTTCAAGAACTCGAAGATCCTGGACGTAACGCATTACGGCGAGAGCGGTCCCGGGATGGAAGGCCAGGTGCTGACCGTAGAGTTCGAGTTGGACGGCCAGTCCTTCACGGCCCTGAACGGGGGAGCCCAGTTCACGTTTAATGAGGCCGTGTCCCTGCAGGTGGATTGCGAGGACCAGGCGGAGGTCGACCGGCTCTGGGACGCCCTGACCGCCGACGGCGGTGCCGAGAGCCAATGCGGATGGCTCAAGGACAAGTACGGATTGTCCTGGCAAATCATTCCCTCGGTGCTGCCGCGGCTGATCGGGGGACCGGATGCGCAGAAGGCCCAACGTGCCATGGAAGCCATGCTGCAGATGCGGAAGATCGACATCGCCGAACTGCAGCGCGCCTACGACGCCGGCTAGCGCCTTGTCCGCCGCGAGCCCTTTCTGTCCGCTGCCGCCGGCCGGGTGCTCACAGGATGCCGGCCGGCAGGTGCGTGTTCCTGACTGCGTCGAAGACGACGTCGGTGAGTCTGTGCTGGCGCGCGAGGACTCTCCGCTGCCTTGCCGCGCCGGTGCCGTCGCGAAGGATTCCGTCGACGACGACCTGTATGGGTTCCAGATCGTCCGTTTCCGCCAGCACGGGGCCGACGTGTTCGAGCAGGGCGCTGACCACGTTTCGGGCCGGGGTGCGGTCGCTCTTCAACGGGTGGAGCAGTTCGTCTTCCAGTCCTGACCTGCTGGCCCGCCAGGACGCAAGACGCAGCAGCTCTGCCGGTACCGGAGGCGGCGGGCTGCCGTCGCTCCATTGGCGGGCAGCCGTCTCTACCAGCGCCCGGCACAAGGCGGCCACGGCGGCAGCTTGTTCCGCTTGCAGGCAGACATCGGCCACGCGTATTTCAACCGTGGGATGCCGTTGACCGAGCCGCGCGTCGAAATAGATCATGCCCTTATCCAGCAGCACGTCGCACTCGAGCAGCATCCCCAACAGTTGGTGGTAGGCAGCGGGGGAGCCGAAGATGCCGGTCGGCCCGGCGGTGGGCCACCGTTTCCAGACCTGGTAGCGGAAGCTGGCGTAGCCACTGTCCACGCCCTGCCAAAAGGGGGAGTTGGTGCTCAGCGCTAGCAGGACCGGCAGCCAGACCCGGATCCGGTCAAGCACGGCAACGGCTTCCTCATCGGAGGCAACCGAAACGTGCACGTGGAAACCGCACGTCAGCTGTTCGTGCAGGGTCAGACCGAACCGGGCTTCCATGGCCTGGTATCGCGGGCGCGGCACGAGACTGGTAGTGGCGGGCAGGGGATAGGTGCCCAATGCTGCAGCCCTGGCGCCAAAACGCCGCGCCTGTCGGTCAGCCTCGGCGCGCCCGGCCCTGATACCCGCTGCCAGCTCCTGCAGATCCTTGTACGGAGCGGACACCGCTTCGAGCTGTTCCTGCTTGACCTCCGACATCAGGCTGCCCTTGTAGCCTCCGCGGGACGCCGTATCCCGAGGTGTATCCAACGTCGCAGGCTCTCCCTGCCCCCGGAGCAGTTGTTCCGAGACTGAGGCCAGGGCGCCGGTCTTGGCGTCCACCAGGAGCAGCTCTTCCTCCACGCCAAAGGTTCGCATGCTGTTTAGTGTTCACCACAGGCGGGCTTGGCGAAAGACCGTCGCGGCCCGCCGGACATTCCTTGGGGGCCGGACGCGGCACGTTCACGCCGGTTGATCAGGTTCGCCCGCGGTCATGACCGCATTCAGGGGTCCCGCCGGGCCGCAAAACGGGATACCGTAGCCGTCACGGAGGAGCGCATGCACCTCCGGCAGGGCCCGCAACCGATCAGAATCCCCACGGCCTGATCTTCGCAAGGCCGCTTTGCAGCCCCGGGGTCTGTGCCGTTGCGAGCCGGCGTATATCGGCCCTCACCCTAGGATCGTGCTGTGGAAATCGTCGAAACCATGCTCCCCGGCGTCGGCATGCGTTATGACCTCAAGACGAGGACCAACGTCAATTTTTCCCTGGTGATAGACCGGAATGGCGGGGCCGACATCCTGACCTTTGACGAGGCCGATCCGGACCGGGCAATCAGCAAGCTCCAATTGGAACCGGAAGAAGCGTTACAGCTGGCCGAGCTCTTGGGCGCGCCCAGGATCACGCAGCGCTTTGCGGATCTTTCCAGGGAGGTCCCGGGATTGGAAACCAGCCGCTTCACCGTTCGGCCCGACTCACCGTATGCGGGCCGGGCTCTGGGTGACAGCAAGGCCCGCAGCCGGACGGGGTGCTCAATCGTGGCGATCATACGAGGAGAGCGCGTGATCACGGGCCCGACCCCGCAAGAGCAACTCCTGGCCAACGATGACCTGATAGCCCTGGGTTCGGCCGACGGGCTCGCCGCACTTGAGGCCCTCATCAATGCGCCGACCGCCACCTGAACGTGACACACCTGTCGCTCCTCCTGATCGAACTGGGAGTGCTGTTCACCGTCCTATCCGGGCTCGGGCTTCTGGCCCACAGGCTTGGCCTTTCACCGGTCCCGTTTTACCTCCTTTCCGGCTTGCCGTTCGGAGAGGACGGACTGCTGCCGGTGCATGCCGCGGGGCCCTTCGTGGAAACCGCGGGGGAGATCGGCATTGTCCTTTTGCTGCTCCTGCTGGGACTCGAGTTCTCCGCGGCCGAGCTGATGTACAGCCTCAAGCGGCATCGTGTCTCGGGTTTGATCGATTTCCTGCTGAACGCGGTACCCGGATTCCTGCTGGGACTGGTGCTGCAACTGCCGTGGCAGGCGGCTTTGGCGCTTGGGGGAGTCACCTGGATATCCTCGTCCGGCATTATCGCAAGGTTGCTTGATGACCTGGGCCGCTTGGGAAATCGGGAGACGCCGGCGGTGCTGTCGATACTGGTCCTGGAAGACATGGCCATGGCACTGTTCCTGCCCATCCTGGTGGTGGTCCTTGCCGGCGGCGGAGCCTGGCAGGCAGCCGGGGGAGTCGCCCTGGCCGCAAGCGCTGTGACACTGGCCCTTGTCGCGGCACGCAAGGCCGGGTATCGGATGGGACGTCTGTTGTCTCATCCCCAGAATGAACAGGTCATGTTGCGCCTCCTGGGCATTACATTGGCCGTTGCCGGAGTGGCCGAGGGTATGGGCGCCAGCGCAGCAGTCGGCGCGTTCCTGGTGGGCATAGCGATTCCTCAGCACTTTGCCGACCGTGCCCGGCACGTTTTGAGCCCGCTGCGCGACCTCTTTGCTGCGATCTTCTTTGTGACCTTCGGCCTGGCCATCGATCCTGCGGACATGTGGCCCATCCTGCCAGCAGCCCTGCTGTTGTCCGTCGTGACCGCTGCTACGAAACTGGGTACAGGCTGGTGGGCAGCAGGAAAGGAAGGCGTGCGGCAGCGTGGACGGCTCCGGGCGGGGGCCGCCCTGGTCACCCGGGGTGAGTTTTCCGTCGTCATTGCCGGTCTGGCGGTTGCGGCAGGCTACACAGTGGTGGGGCCCATCGCCGCAGCATATGTGATGATCCTGGCGGTCGCAGGTCCTCTTCTGGCCCGCTTCAGCGACGCATGGGTGCCTCGAGCGGACGGTAAGGGCCTGCCGAAACCGGGCCCCGAACCGAGGTGAAGACTTTTTACGCCGAAGCCGGGGCGCGCGGGCAAGACGTCCTGGTGCACCCGGCGTTTCAGGGAACAGGCGTAGGGCGCGCCCTTTTTGATCATGTGAGGCAGCGGTACCAGCACGTTCGGCAAACGGTGCTCATCACCGATGATGAACCTCGGCAACGCGCCTTCTACCAATCCATGGGACTGACCGAGGGATCGGATTTCGAATCAGGTCCCGTCCGCGTCTTCGCCCGGTTCCGCTGACGTGCGACCGTCCAAATACCGACGGCGCTGTGCTCTTCAAGACGCCGCCGCCCGCGCTTCAGCGCAATCTGGCCCTGGGCAGCACGTCTCTGAAGTCCCGGCCGTCAGGGGACAGGATGGATGCCCCAGCCGAGCCACTACTTGACATAATGTTGATTATCGGCGTTACGGAAAGGCCTAAGCGGGGACCTAATCCGTGGCGGTTCGCCTCCTGCTGCGGCGCATGTATACGCGGTCGTCGGCTGCGCGTTATGCCCAGCTTTCGAGTGTCCTGGCATGCGCGCCTGACCGGTGCATCTCGCTGCAGGCCGGCTGTGTTCGGCTCGTGGGTCCAATGATCCCTTGTCGTCCACAGACACACGAGCTCGCCGAACGTTGGCAACAGGCAGCCAGGACTCAATGTCACGCTATCTGTGCGGCGAGTTCGAGGCGAGACCCGATAGTGGGCTGGAAAAGCTGTTTTCCCGCAACCGCGTGTGCAATCGGGATCCCCTCGAACAACGTCGGCACTCCCCTCAAACCATCATTAGGTTGACATAACTCTGCACCCGCCTGCTGCCGTCGGCGCTCCGGACTCCGGCGGCAAGCTTGGTCCTCAGGCGCCGACGTAGGCCGCCAGGTGCTTGCCGGTCAGCGTGGAACGATCGGCGACGAGATCAGCAGGCGTCCCCTCGAAGACAATGCGGCCGCCGGCATGCCCGGCCCCGGGGCCGATGTCGATAATCCAGTCGGCGTGGGCCATGACGGCCTGGTGGTGCTCGATCACGATGACCGACTTGCCGGAGTCGACGAGGCGGTCCAGCAGGCCGAGGAGCTGCTCGACGTCGGCCAGGTGAAGTCCCGTCGTTGGCTCGTCGAGCACGTAGACGTCGCCCTTTTCGGCCATTTGGGTCGCCAGCTTGAGCCGTTGCCGCTCGCCGCCGGACAGCGTGGTGAGCGGTTGGCCCAGCGTCATGTAGCCGAGTCCCACGTCGGCGAGTCGTTCCAGGATCTTGTGGGCGGCCGGGGTGCGCGCGTCGCCTGTGCCGAAGAACTGCTCGGCCTCGGTCACCGGCATGGCGAGCACCTCCGCGATGTTCCGGCCGCCGAGCCTGTATTCCAGCACGGCCGCCTGGAACCGCTTCCCCTCGCATTCCTCGCAGGTGGACTCGACGGTTTCCATGATGCCCAGTTCGGTGTAGATGACGCCGGCGCCGTTGCAGACGGGGCACGCGCCCTCGGAATTGGAGCTGAACAAAGCCGGCTTGACGCCGTTGGCCTTGGCGAATGCCTTGCGGATCGGTTCGAGCAATCCGGTGTAGGTGGCCGGATTGCTGCGCCGGGACCCTTTGATCGCTCCCTGGTCAATCACCACGACGCCGGGGCGGCGGGCGACCGAGCCGTGGATCAGCGAACTCTTGCCCGAGCCGGCGACCCCGGTAATCACCGCGAGTACTCCGAGCGGGACGTCAACGTCCACGTCCTGCAGGTTGTGCGTCGAGGCGCCCCGGACCTCCAAGGCGCCGGTGAACGGGCGGACCGACTCCTTCAGGGACGCCCGGTCGTCGAAGTGGCGGCCGGTGGTGGTGTCGCTCCCCCGCAGTTCCTCAACGCTGCCTTCGAAGCAGATCGTCCCGCCCGACGTGCCCGCGCCCGGCCCGAGATCCACGACGTGGTCGGCAATCGCTATGGTCTCGGGCTTGTGCTCCACCACCAGCACGGTGTTGCCCTTGTCCCGCAACTGGAGCAGCAACTGGTTCATCCGCTCGATGTCATGGGGGTGCAATCCGATGGTGGGTTCGTCAAACACGTAGGTGACGTCGGTGAGCGACGAGCCCAGGTGGCGGATCATCTTCGTTCGCTGTGCCTCTCCCCCGGACAGCGTCCCCGCCGGCCGGTCGAGCGACAGGTACCCCAATCCGATCTCCGCAAACGAATCGAGCAGGTGCTGCAGCCCGGTGAGCAGCGGCGCGACCGACGGCTCGTCCAGAGCGCGGATCCAGTCGGCCAGGTCGCTGATCTGCATCTGGCAAAGATCCGCGATGTTCTTGCCGCGGATTTTCGACGACAGCGCCTCTTGCGCGAGCCGGGTCCCGTTGCACTCGGGGCAGGTGGCGAAGGTGATTGCGCGGTCCACGAAGGCCCGGATGTGCGGCTGCATCGCCTCACGGTCCTTGGAGAGCATCGATTTCTGGATCTTGGGAATCAAGCCCTCATAGGTGAGGTTGATCCCCTCCACCTTGATCTTGGTCGGCTCCGAATAAAGCAGCTGGTGGAGCTCCTTCTTCGTGTACTTCGCAATCGGCTTGTCCATGGGCAGTCCTGCACCGCTGAAGATGCGGCCGTACCACCCGTCCATGCTGTAGCCGGGTACCGTCAGCGCGCCTTCGGAGAGCGACTTCGTGTCGTCGTAGAGCGCGGACAGGTCGAAATCGCTGACCGAGCCCATGCCTTCGCAACGCGGGCACATCCCGCCGAGGCGGTTGAAGGTGGCCTTCTCCGCCTTGGTCTTGCCGCCGCGCTCGACCGTGATGGCCCCGCTGGCCTTGACCGACGGGACGTTGAAGGAGAAGGCGTTGGGCGACCCGATATACGGGTCTCCCAGCCGGCTGAAGAGGATCCGCAGCATGGCGTTGGCGTCGGTGGCCGTGCCCACGGTGGAACGCGGGTTGGCGCCCATGCGTTCCTGGTCCACGATGATTGCGGTGGTCAGGCCGGCGAGGAAGTCGACCTCGGGACGCGACAATGTCGGCATGAAGCCCTGGACGAACGCGCTGTAGGTCTCGTTGATCAGGCGCTGCGACTCCGCGGCAATGGTGCCGAACACCAGCGAACTCTTGCCCGATCCCGAGACCCCGGTAAACACCGTGAGCCGCCGCTTGGGGATCTCGATATTGATGTCCCTGAGGTTGTTCACCCGCGCGCCCTGCACCCGGATCTGGTCGTGGCTGTCCGCCGAATGCAGCGACGGCTGCTGCAGGTCCCTCGTCGTGGCCGTGCTCATTGCTGTCTCCATCCCTTGGGTGCCTCGCCCGCACGGCCCGACCCTGCGCCGGCGAGACCGCTGTCCGCTCGGTTCGGGGTGCCTTGCCTGCGGGCGCCCCTCCGCCCGACGCGGCAACGGTTACGTCTCTTTACCTTAATGGACTAGCCCGGAACCCGCTCCGGATTTTTGGTCCGCCGCGCGGCCGGTCGTTACTCCGCGGCCTCGCCGACCGCTTCGAGTGCTTGGCGGATGCGGCGGGACGGTCCGCCCAGGTTCAGGTCCTTCGCGAGCTGCTCAAGCCGCTCTGCCTCTTCGGGGCGCAGCGGCCGGAGGGCGGCATCGAACGTCCCGAGCTCCAGGTCGCGGACGACGCCGACAACGGTCGGCGCGACGTCGAGGTAATCGGCGGCCTCCGTGATCCTGGCCCGCATACGTGCCGCCATGGCAGCCGTGGGATCCGCTGCCGCCGCAACGATCCCGCCGAGGCTGCCGTAGTCCTTCAGCAGCCCGGCCGCCGTCTTGTCGCCGATGCCCGCAACTCCGGGCAGGCCGTCGGACGTGTCCCCGCGCAACGTGGCGAAGTCCGCGTACTGACTGGGCAGCACGCTGTACTTGCGCACCACCGACACATCGGTCATCACCTCGAGGTTGCTCATGCCCCGCGCCGTGTAGATCACCCGCACACCGCGGTCGTCGTCCACCAGCTGGAAGAGGTCCCGGTCCCCTGTGACGATATCCACCGGCACATCGGCCTGGGCCGCGAGACTGCCGATGACGTCGTCGGCCTCATGATGGTCCGCGCCAACGACGGCGACATTGAGCGCGTCGAGCACCTCGCGGATCAGGGGCAGTTGCTCGACCAGGCCCGCCGGTGTCTCCTCGATATCGAGACCGTCGGGCACGCGCCGGGCCACGCGGTGGCCCTTGTAGGTGGGGAGCAGCTCAACCCGCCAGGCGGGGCGCCAGTCGTTGTCCCAGCAGGCCACCAGCCGGGTGGGCCGGTAGTCGGCGATCAGCCGGGCCATGATGTCGAGCAGCCCGCGCACGGCGTTCACGGGGGTGCCGTCCTTGGCCTTGATCGTGTCCGGCAGGGCGTGGAAGGCCCGGAAGTACAGCGACGCGGTGTCGAGGAGCATCAATCGTTCGGCCACAGGTTGCCCTTTCGCTGCCGGTGAGGAGCACGTCCACGGGAGTTGGTACTACCTTAGTGGCATGGCTCCCGGTCCCCTGCGGTACCGCAGCGGCTTGGTGGCGCTGCCGATGACGGCGGCCCTGCTGGCCGCATGTTCGGGCGCTCCCGGGAGCCTCTCCCCTGCTTCCCCGAGTGCCCGGAACGTGATCACTGCTGCCGTGGACCAGAGCCGGGCGGACTACACGGACCGGGTGGTCAGCCTCATGATCACCAACACCTCCGCGCAGCCCCTGCTCGTCACCTCCGCGGCGCTGCATTCCCCGCTTTACGACGACGCCGCCGACTGGAAGCCAACGCGCACCGGCGGGACCAAGGTGGCCCCCGGTGCGACGGTGAGCCTGCCGGCCGACCTGCCGGCCGCCCGGTGCTCCGCCGGTCCGTCCCCGACTGCGGCGGAGTATCGGATAACCGTGACCCTTGACGGCGAGGGCCCCGCGCCGGGCACGGTGGAGGTCCCTGCCAGGGATCCGCACGGTGTCCTCGCGCGCAACCACACCGGGGACTGCCTGGCCCAGGCGGCGGCTTCGGTGGCCGGGCTTCGGGTCAACCCCGGGCTTCAGGTGCTGGCCGGGAGCCGCGCTGCCGTCGTCGGAGTCGAGGTCCGGCCGTCCGGCGGGAAGGGCTCGCTGGTGATCGAATCCTTCGGGACCACCACCTTGCTCAGCGAAGACGCCGAACACCCGTGGCCCAAAAACATCCGGGTGGCCGGGACGGATCCGGCGTCGCGGCTGGCCCTGCATGTCGTGCCGACCCGCTGCGATCCCCATGCGCTGGCCGAAGACAAGCTGGGCACCAAGATTCCGGCAACGATCAGGACGGCGGGCGGAGCGGGCGTGCTGCGGCTGGACGGCGGACGGGATTTCACCCGCGAGGTATACCGGTTTATCGCCGACGCCTGCTCCTCCGCGGACCGGAGCGGCTAGCGGCGCAGGATCGACCGGAGCGGCTAGCGGGGCAGGATGGGACGGAGCGGCCAGCAGCGCAGCAAGGGCTGGCGCCCCTACACTGACAGCTGTGACTGACTACCCTGCGGAACGCCTGCGCGATCTCGTTCATTCGCTGGTCGCCTCCGGCGACCCTGCGCCCATCCTGCAGGTCGGCGAGCCCGTGCTGAGGCAGCCTGCCGCGACGTTCGACGGGCAATTGGACGACGCGGAACTGAACGCCCTGCTCGCACTCCTGCGCCGGACCATGCACGCGGCGCCCGGCGTCGGACTGGCGGCGCCGCAGATCGGCATCCCGCTGCGCATCGCGGTCCTCGAGGATGCCTTCCCAACGGCGCCCGAGGTGGCCGCCACCCGGGAACGGGCCCCGCTCCCCTACTTCGCCATCATCAATCCGTCCTACCGCGCCCGCGGCGACGAGACAGCCGCATTTTACGAGGGGTGCCTGTCCTTCGCGGGCTACCAGGCGGTGGTGGAACGCCCCCGCAGCGTCGACCTCGACTTCGAGCGGCCCGACGGCGTCCGCGTGCGCGAGACCTTCTCGGGTTGGCAGGCCCGAATCGTGCAGCACGAAACGGACCACCTCTCGGGCACGATCTACGTGGACAAGATGCAGCCCCGGTCTTTGAGCGGCAATGACGAGTACACCCGGCACTGGGCGCAGCCGACGATTGACCTGGCACGCGCCGGCCTGGCCTTCTAGGCCCCGCAACGGCCCAGCCGCCGTGCTACGCCCGGGCTGCGGGATCCGGTTCGGCGGCTGCCGCCCGTCCGCCGTCGTTGTTCTGCGCCGTGGGAAGGTGGGCCGCCCACCAGCGCAGGATTTCGTCGAAGCGCTGCTTCCGGTGCCACGGCGTACCGGTACGGGACAGCTCATGGTTCTCCCCGGGGAAGATCAGCAATTGCGTGGGCACGCCGCGCTGCTTGAGGCCCACGTAGTAGCGCTGGGCCTGTTCCAGCGGGCAGCGCAGGTCGTCTTCGGAGTGGATGACGAACACCGGCGTCCGGACGGAATCCAGCAGGGCGAACGGGTTCTGGCTGTGCACCTGCTCGGGATCCGTGCCGGTGTATTCGTCGGAGAAGAACCAGCCGATGTCCGAGGAGCCGGCGAATGACGGCGGGTCCAGGTAACCCCGCTCCACGATCGCGGCGGTGAACCGGTGGTCCCGGGACACCGTCCAGGCGGTCAGGTAGCCGCCGTAGGATCCGCCCATGATGCCCTGCCGCGTACCGTCCAGCTGCGGGTATTTGGCGACGGAACCCTCCAGGAACGCCAGGACATCGGCCATGGCGAGGGTTCCCAAGGCACCCTTGACGGCGCGCCCGTGCGCCTGCCCGTAGCCCGCGGAACCGCGCGGGTTGCACATGACGACGGCGTAGCCGGCCCGGGCATAGACCTGTGCCTCGTCGAAAACCTCCCAGCCGTACTGCGCGAACGGCCCGCCGTGGATGTTCAGCAGCACGGGATGCGGCCCCCGGCCCTCGGGCAGCAGCACCCAGCCGTGCACCGGGTATCCGTCGGCCGAAGCAAAAGTCTCTTCCCGCGGCGCAATGAGGCCCGAGTCCCGCAGCTCCGCGGAGAAGTCGGTCAGCCGGGTGAGCCCGCCGCCGGCCACGAGCCCCAGATCACCGGCGGTCGACGCGTCGGAGAAACTGACGACGGTGTGGCCCGCCGCCCGGTCGGCCGCCGCTGCGTTCAGCGGCCCGTCGACCAGGACCGCCATGCCGCCGGTTGCCGAGACCTCCACCAGCTGCACGGCG
>NZ_JBNHGF010000043.1:0-13374 GCF_059091005.1 Arthrobacter sp. Y3223164 | reverse complement strand
CGCCACCCATCGACCCGCCGAGCACCGTGTGCCAGCGCCGGATCCCCAGCGCGTCGGCCAGCCGCGCCTCGGCCCGGACCGAATCGCGGATCGTGACGAACGGGAAGCGTGAACCCCACGGCGTCCCGTCCGGAGCCGGCGACGAGGGACCGGTGGAGCCGTAGCAGCCGCCAATCATGTTGGCGGCCACGACGAAATAGCGCTCCGTGTCGATCGTGGCACCGGGGCCTACCAGGTCGTCCCACCAGCCGTCCTCGTCCGAGTAGCCGCGTGCGACATGCGTGCTGCCGGTCAGGGCGTGCTGGATCAGGACGGCGTTGGACGCGTCCGCATTCAGGGTGCCCCAGGTTTCAAAGGCGAGGACCACCTCGGGCAGATAGCCGCCGGCTTCCAGCTCCAGCGCACCAACCGGCATCCGGCGCAGGATGCCGTCGGTCGCCTGTTCCACCAGTTCCTGCGGTTGCACTATCGTCACGCTGCGCTCTACCTGCTTGCCTAGTCGTCCGCACCCTTGGCGGCACGGAAACCAGCCTCCAGGTCGGCGATGATGTCGTTGACGTTCTCGATGCCCACCGACAGCCGGACCAGACCGTCGGTCACCCCGGCCGCGACCCGTTCCGCGGCCGAGAGCTGGGCATGGGTGGTCGACGCCGGGTGGATCACCAGCGAGCGCACATCGCCCAGGTTGGCCACGTGGGAGTGCAGTTCAAGGCCGTCCACAAAGCGCTTCCCGGCCTCGATGCCGCCCTTGATTTGGAACGCGACGATGGCGCCGGTCCCCTTCGGGCCGTACTTGCGGCCGCGCTCATACCAGGGGCTGGAGGGCAGGCCGAGGTACGCGACCGAGGCAACGTCGTCGTGCTCTTCCAGGAATTCCGCCACCCTCTGCGCGTTGGCCACATGGCGCTCCACGCGCAGGCTCAGCGTCTCCAGCCCCTGGGCGATCAGGAATGCATTGAACGGCGAGATGGCGGACCCCAGGTCGCGCAGCAACTGCACCCGGGCCTTGAGGATGTAGGCCAGGTTGGCGCCCAGAGCGCCGCTGACGCCGAGGTCGCGGGCGAAGACCAGCCCGTTGTACGTGTCGTCCGGCGTGTTGAATCCCGGGAACTTTTCGGGGTCGGCGGCGAAATCGAACGTGCCGGCGTCGACGATCACGCCGCCGATCGCCGTCCCGTGGCCGCCGAGGTACTTGGTGGCCGAGTGGAGCACGATGTCGGCCCCCCACTCGATCGGACGGATCAGGTACGGGGTGGACAAGGTGTTGTCAACGATCAGCGGCACGCCGTTTTCGTGGGCGATGGCGCTGACCGACTCCAGGTCCAGCACGTCCTGGCGCGGGTTGGAGACGACCTCGCCGAAGAACGCCTTGGTGTTCGGCTTGACGGCATCGCGCCACTGCTGCAGGTTGTCCGGATCCTCGACGAAGGTGACCTCGATGCCGAACTTGGGCAGCGTGGTGCGCAGCAGGTTGTAGGTGCCGCCGTACAGGCTGGGGCTGGCCACGATGTGGTCGCCGGCCTCGGCCAGGTTGAGGATGGAGAACGTCGACGCGGCCTGGCCCGAAGCAAGCAGCAGGGCGCCGACGCCGCCCTCCAGGTTGGCGATCCGGGTCTCGACCGCTTCCTGGGTGGGGTTGCCGATCCTGGTGTAGATAGGTGCCAGTTCAGACAGGGCGAACCGGTCGGCCGCGCTCTGCGCGCTGGGGAACACGAATGACGTGGTCTGGTAGATCGGCAGTGCGCGGGCGCCCGTGGCGGCGTCCGGCTCCTGCCCTGCGTGAATCTGACGGGTTTCAAAGGACCAATCGACGTTGGACATGGTGCAACTCCTTCACTGGAAGGGGCCATCCGGGATCCGGCCGTGCCGGCATGTCTGTCCCGGGTGTGACCCGCGCTTGCGCACCGCCTTATGGCGGCTGCCTGGTCTTCACCCGGGGCACCCCACCGCGGTTGGAGGGTTGCCGGCCAGCAAACCGGGGTTTTGCGCTGGCACTCATGACCTGCCTCCAGTCTCCGCAGACAAGCCGGCGGCCGCAACAATATGACACCTTATGACTGGGCACCGGTCTCCGGACCGCCTGTCCGACCGTCCGCTTGTCACCGTTGCCGGCGCGTGCCAGCGAGGCGGAATTGCTGCCCGGGAAAGCCGCGTTCCGCAGGAGCCGCAAGTTCAGTGACTTAGGTCACCCTAAGTCGAGAGCGGGTTCACAAAGTGCCAAGATAATGCCATGCGCTTCGACCATGTTTCTTATGCTGCTGAACCCGACGGTCTGGCTGCCACCTCAGAGCGGATCTCCAAAGCCCTGGGCATCGACGCCGTCAAGGGCGGGGTTCACCCTCGCTTCGGCACCCGCAATATGATCTTCCCCCTCACGGACCACCATTACCTGGAGGTCGTGGAGGTGCTCGACCACCCCGCATCCGACAAGGCCCCCTTTGGCCAGGCCGTGCGGGCGCGGTCGGAAGCCGGCGGCGGCTGGATGGGCTGGTGCGTGGCGGTCGACGACCTGACCCCGTTCGAAGAACGGCTGGGCCGCCACGCGGTTCCCGGCAACCGCAAGTTCCCGGATGGGCAGGAACTGAGCTGGCAGCAGATCGGGATTAAGGGCCTCATCGCCGACCCGCAGGTGCCCTACATGTTGCGCTGGGACGACGGCACCGAACCGCTGCACCCGTCCAACGCCCGCCCCGCCACGGTCAAGCTGATCGGCCTGACCATCGCCGGCTCTTCCGAGCGGGTGGCGGACTGGCTGGGCACGCCTGTTGACGGCCTGCTGGACGACGTCAAGGTCGCCTGGACGGCACCGAACGGTACGCCGGGCATCCTGTCCGTCCGCTTCGAAACCGCCAACGGGATCGTCGAACTCTGAGTTCTCCCGGCATCGCTCCGTTTCGGGCGTCCGCTCCGCGTTATAGAAGGAGCAGACGCCCGAAACGGAGCTTTTGAGTGCACAAGCCCTCCAGATCGTCCTGCTGGGCATGCGCTTCGCGTGGACCGCTACCTCGGCTTTCCCGCCCTGCAGGCCACCCGGATTCTTGCTCTGGCCGGCCGGTTCTTTGCCACCGGGAAAGTCAAACCGCGTGAAACGGGTTTTCGCCTTCGCCAATCCCGCCTCGCAGTCGCCGGGCGAATCCTACTCCCGGGCTCTGATGTACCTGAACCACTTCCCGGAGCCGTTACTGCAGTACCCTGTCTTCGATCCGCAGGGAGTTCGTGTCGGCATCGTCGACTTCTACTGGGAACAATTTCGTCTTGCCGGCGAATTCGATGGTGCAGGAAAATACTCCCGAAACGAGTACCTTCGGAGCCGTAGTCCCGCCGCCGTAGTGGAGGCGGAAAAGAGGCGGGAGGACCGCATTCGGGCGACGGGGGCGGGAATGGTTCGCTGGATGTGGGACGCGCTCCAGCCCACAGGTACCGACACACCACTGGGTATCGTCCGGTCCCTTTCCATGGCGGGCCTTCCCCAGGACAGGTGGAACAACTCGTGGACGGGCACGTAGCGGTCAATTCTCCCCAGCACCACTCCTGACTTGGGGGCGGGCCGTTGCTCCGGTTTGGGCTGCGGCTCTGGGAAACAGCAGGAGCACGCGCCCCAGGCAAAGCTCCAATGATGGCCGGCTACGTGCCGATGGCCGGCAACTCTTTTGTGCCCGCTACGAGCCGATGCCGATGGCCGGCCCCAGCAGCGTGTAACCGACGAAGCCGGCAATATCCAGCAGGGCGTGCGCCACCACCAGCGGCATCACCCGCTTCACCTTCGTATAGGCGTAGCCGAAGATCAGGCCCATGAGGAAGTTCCCGATGCCCGGCCCGATGCCCTGGTAGAGGTGATAGGTCCCGCGCAGGGCGGCGCTGACGAAGATCGCGGACCAGATGCCCCAGCCGAACCTCGCGAAGCGGTTGAAGAGGTAGCCCACCATGACCACCTCTTCGAGGACCGCATGCCGCAGCGCGGACAGGACCAACACCGGAACCGTCCACCAGTATTCGTCCAGGGCCGCCGGGACAATGGCGGTGGTGATACCCAGGGCCCGGCCTGCGGCATAAACGCCCAGCGTCCCGACACCGATCACCAGCGCGAGCAAAAAGCCCAGGCCGAAGTCCAGCCGCGGCCGGGAAAACGTGAACCCGATCGCGCGGAAGGCCGACCGGCCGGGAACGGTCATCAAGAACAGCACCAGGGCCACCGGCACAAGCGCAAAGACGATGCCGAGCATTTGGTACACGAAATCGAAGAGTTCCCGCTCGTTCAGCACCGGGTTCAGCGTGGTCGTCTGCGAGGCCAGCGGAGCGCGGGTTATTTTTTCCAGCAGGTTCACCACGGCGTAGACCGCCGACTGCCCGAGCGAGAGTCCCAGGACGATCAATACCTCTGCCCGGTAGTACCTGACCGTGCGCCGCGTGCCCTCGGCGGCGACCTTCTGCTTGTCCATAGCCTCCATCTTGCCAACAGAACCGCGGGAGTCGTCGGCCTGGGACGCTTCCGTTCCGTGCGCGGCTGCTCCCGTGGCCCGCGTCGGCGCCGGGAACGCTTGGCTGCTACAAGTCCAGCAGCAGGCGCCGGCCCTTGCATCGCGACACGCAGATCATCATGGTGTCTCCGGCCTCGCGCTCGTCGTCGGACAGCAGCGAGTCACGGTGATCGATCTCACCACCCAAAACGGGGGTTTGATAGAAACCGGCAAAGGGCAAGTAGCGTAATGACCGCCAGGAATCGCGTGGCTAGTAATCAGGTTGCAAGGTTTCCGTCCGATCCATTTTTAGAAGGCTGGCTGCCAGCACATGCACTCCTGTACTGATGTGCTCGGCGTCTGTCCACTCTTCCGGGCAATGGCTTCGGCCGTTGTGAGACGGGATGAAGATCATTCCAGCAGGGCAGCGGGCTGCCAGGTGCGCAGCGTCGTGACCGGCGCCACTGGGCATGGGCATCCAGGGGAGCCCGAGGTCATCGAGTGCTGATGCCGTCACGTTTTGTACTGATGCGTTCGTCGGCACGACAGGAGTTTCCGCCGCCCAGTCGAGGAGTGCTTCTACTCCGCTTTCGGCGCTTTGCCGAAGGATTTCATCGGCTACCCTTCTCCGCACACCAGAGAGCCAGATTTGGTTGTCGCTGCGGAATTCTGCCATCAGCGTTGTTCGACCCGGAATCACGTTTCCAGAACCTGCTTCAACAAGCAGGTTGCCGCTGGTCGCGACCGCGTGGACAGGTGCTTCGCAGGCCTCCCGTTCGACGGCCAGGACGGCCTTGGCTGCAGCGACCAATGCATCCCGCCGGTCATCCATGTTACGAGTGCCGGCATGATCCGATCTGCCGAGAAAGGTGGCGAGCAGCGTGTGCACGCCAACGATTGAGGTAACAATTCCTACATCGATTCCCTTCTGCTCAAGGATCGGGCCTTGCTCCACATGCAGTTCGAGGTACCCGTGCAGTTCGTTTTGCGCCCACGAGCGTGCAAGCATGCCGTTTGGATCCAAGCCGAAGTGTGCCACCGCGTCACCCAGTCTGTTGCCAACTGAGTCTGTACGGTTCAGATCTTCTGTTTTGAGCACGCCTGCCGCTGCCCGACTGCCGAGGCAATATCCACCGTAGGGGTTTGCTTCTTCGCCCAGAAAGTCGACGACCAGCAAATCATGATTGAGCATCGTGGAAGTCTCGCGGAAGCGGCGCGCAGCTTCGATGCCTCCAAGCACTCCGACGATCCCGTCGAATCGTCCGCCTCCCACTACAGTGTCGGTGTGTGAACCGGTGACCAGCGGCGGCCCGGGATGGCGCCCTCGGAGACGGCCAATGACGTTGCCGGCAGGATCCACAGTGACTTCCAGACCGGCGTCCCGCATGCGGGATTGTACCCAGATGCGGGACGCCGAATAAGGATCGCTGAAGACCGGGCGGCTCCACCCAGGTGAGTCAGATTCCCGTATCTGTGAGAGCGCTGTCAGATCGTCCCATAGGCGTTCTTGGACCGGCTCCAGCGATGCCGCATCCTGCATGTTTCTCCTCCTAAGGCGGCGTTTTAGGCACTTACCCTTGCGGCTGCCGTCTGTTCACCGGGCGGGGGGGAAGGGCCTGGTGTGAGATGAAGGGCTGTGGTGCCTGCGGCAACAGAAGTGCCCGCCTACAAATCAAGCAGCAGGCGCTGGCCCTTGCACCGGGAGACGCAGATCATCATGGTGTCTCCGGCCTCGCGTTCGTCGTCGGAGAGCAGCGAGTCACGATGGTCGATTTCGCCGCCCAGCACAGGGGTTTCGCAGGTGCCGCAGATTCCCTCCCGGCAGGAGCTCAAAGGGGCGATCCCGACCGACTCAAGGGCCTGCAGGATGGTTTCATCCGAGCCCACCGGGACCTCCGTCCCATCGGCCAGTTCAACGATGAAGGCCGCATTGCCGCCCACGGGCACAGGCGGGTTATCGCCGGTGGCGGTGAAGCGCTCACAATGAAAACGCGCAGGGACTTCCCACCCGTCGGCAATCGCCTGGATGACATTTAGCAACGGCCCGGGACCGCAGGCGTAAACGTGTGTTTCCGAGGGTAGGTCCCCCAACAGCTCTGCCAACGGGTAAAAGCCGCTTTCGTCATCCGCGTGAATATGGATGTCTCCCCCAAGCGACTGGATCTCATCGAGAAACGCCATCGACGAGCGACTCCGCCCCAGATAGAGCAGACGCCATGGGACTCCAAGGGCGGCGGCCTCGCGGATCATCGGCAGGATGGGGGTAATGCCAATGCCGCCGGCGATGAAGACATAGCTCCCGGCAGGTTCCAGGACGAAATTGTTGCGCGGTCCCCGAACCTGAATTTTGGTCCCCGGCCTCAGCATCTCGTGCACGTAGGCCGAGCCGCCGCGCCCGTCGGGTTCGCGGAGTATGCCCAGCCGCCAGGCAGCACGGTTCGTCCGCTCAGAGCAGAGCGAGTATTGGCGCAAGAGGCCGTTGGGAAGGAGGACGTCCACATGGGAGCCGGCGTCCCACTCCGGCAGATCCTCACCCAGCGGATGTTCCAACTGCAGGGAGACTACACAGTTGGACTCCTGCCGGATTGACCGAACTTCGACGTCAAAAAATTCTTCATTCATGATTGCCCTCACGGTGGGTATCAGGCTGCTGCCGGTTCGGCGAGAACAGAGGCCAGGAAGGCCTTGGTGCGATCGTTCTTCGGGTTGGTAATTACCTCGCGGGCCGGCCCCTGCTCCACTACGTAGCCGTCCGCCATAAACACCACCCGGTCCGCGACGTCCCGGGCAAAATGCATCTCGTGCGTCACCACGACCATCGTCATGCCGGAGTTGGCCAGGTCCTTCATCACCTTCAGGACCTCACCCACCAACTCCGGGTCAAGAGCCGAGGTCGGCTCGTCAAAGAGCATCAGCCGCGGCTCCATGCACAGGGCGCGCGCGATGGCCACCCGCTGTTGCTGGCCGCCGGAGAGCTGCCTCGGGTAAGCCTCGGCTTTTTCCGCCAGACCTACTTTTTCCAACAGTCCCATCGCCCGGGCCACGGCCGTGGCTTTCTTTTCCTTTCGGACCAGCCGTGGTGCCTCGATCAGGTTCTCCAACACCGTCATGTGGGGGAACAAGTTGAACTGCTGGAAGACCATTCCCACTTCGGTACGGCTGCTGCAAATGTCGTTGTGGCTCTGTTCGTAGAGCTTGTTGCCTTTAAGGTCGTAACCCACGATCTTGCCGTTCACCCACATGCGGCCGCCGTCGACCGTTTCCAAATGGTTAATGCAGCGCAGGAAGGTACTCTTACCGGATCCCGAGGGGCCGATCAGGCAGACCACTTCCCCCGGCTGCACCTCCAAATCAATGCCCTTCAATACCTGATTGGAACCGAAGTTCTTGCAGATCGCGTTGGCCCTCACCATCGGTTCAACGCCGTGGGTAACCGTCATTTCTTGCCGCCTTTCAAGGAGAGCGCGTCATGGGTGGCGAAAAACCGCTTCAACTGCTGCAGCGGCGTCGGCGGCAGGTTCCGCTGGTTGCCGCGGGCAAATCGCCGCTCCAGGTAGTACTGGCCGATGGTCAGGACCGAGGTAATCAACAGGTACCAGAGGCTTGCGACGATCAGCAGCGGGACGGTCTCGAAGGTCCGCGCGTAAATAATCTGCGCCGAGTACAAGAGCTCCGGCACCGAGATCACGCTGACCAACGCCGTGGTCTTGAGCATGCCGATGGTTTCGTTGCCAGTGGGCGGGATAATGACGCGCATTGCCTGGGGCAGCACCACCCGCCGCATGGTCTGCATGCGGGTGATACCCAGGGCCTCGGCTGCCTCTGTCTGCCCGTGGTCAACCGACAGTATGCCCGCCCGGACGATCTCGGACATGTAGGCGCCTTGGTTCAGGCCAAGCCCCAGGATCGCTGCAGTCATGGGTGTGATCAACTGGTTTGCGTCCAGTTCAATGCCCGGGATGCCGAGAGTGATAACCGGGTACAGCGCAGCCAGGTTGAACCAGAACAGCAGCTGCACCAGCACCGGCGTGCCCCGGAAAAAGTTCACGTACGCAAACGCGGCACTACGCACCACCGGATTGACGGAGAGCCGCATGACTGCGAAGACGACCCCGAGCACGATGCCGATGGCCATGCTGATCGCCGTCAGGCCAAGCGTGACGAGAATGCCGCGGCCGATGGACACGTCGCGCAGGTACAGGCCCACGACGTCCCATCCGAAGTTGGGGTTCGTCATCACGGATCGTAATAGCAGCCCGGCGATCACGATGATGACGGCTGCGGACAGCCACCGACCGGGATGCTTTGCCTTGACGACGGTGTAACCATCGCCGGCAGGGGCTGCTTGCTCGTTGCGGGTAGTCACGGCAGTCATGCGGATGCTTCCTCTCCGCTACTTGTTGTCGAGGGCTTCGGACGTGATCAGAACCGACTCCGGGAGGGCCCACTTGGCGCGCATTTCCTCGTAGTAGTCGCTGTCCAGAATGCCTCGGGTGGCCTCAGTAACTGCTTCCTGCAGCCCGCCGTCCTTGGCTAGTGCGATGCCGGTGGGAATCGGGTCGTAGTCCTCACCGGCGGCCAACTCGAATTTATCCCCGGCTTCCTTTGCCTGGTAGGCCAAGGAAACGCTGTCTGCGACCACGGCGTCTACGCGGCCGGAAGTCAGGGCAAGGTTGGCGTCCGTCTGCCCGGGAAAGTTCTGAATGGTGATGGGTTCCTTGCCCGCTGCCGTGCATTCCTTGGAGAATTCGGGCAGGTACTCCATGGATTGGATCGATCCCTTTTGGCCGGCGATCTTCTTGCCGCACATGCTCATGGGATTCATGGAGATCTTCTGGGGGTTCCCGGGAAGGACGGCGACGCCGGAGCCCCCGTTGAGGTACGGCACGAAGTCAACAATTTTCTCGCGTTCCGGGGTGATCGAAAAGGTCGACATGGCCATGTCATACTTTCCGGAGGCCAAGCCCGGCAGGATGGTGTCGAAGGTCGCGGGCACGTGTTCAATCTCCAAGCCCAGGGCAGCACCGATTGCGTCCGAGAAGTCGACGTCGTAGCCGATCATGGTCTTGTTATCCGTGTCGTAGTACTCGAACGGCGCGTAGGTCGGGTCGGAGGCAACGCGCAGGGTTCCGGCGGCCCGGATCTCCTCCGGCAGCAAGTCTCTGGCCGCCTCGTTGAGGGCCACAGCATCCGAGGAAGCATTGGAGCCGCCCGGAGCAGCGGAACCAGCAGGTTCCGGCACGGCCTGGGACGCGTTGGTGCAGGCAGCCAGTGACAGGGCCAGCAGGACTGAACCGGCGAGGACGGTTGATCGGGGGGCGCGTTGACGTGAATGACGCATGGATTTTCCTTTCGAAGTCCGGACAGCGTTGTCCGGTTTTGGATATCCGCACTGACCAGGAGACGGTCAGTGCCTCGGTGCTTCAATTTCGGGTGCTACGTGCAGCATGTAGTTGCCGAGCGAGACGAGTGCGGGCCTGCGCAGGATGGCCACCATGCCATTCACCGGGGCGGTGTAGGTTTGCGGCGGCCGCTGCAGGTCATCGATGGCATGGACCCGTGCAACCGGGTCACCGGCCCGGACCCGCTGGCCCAGTTCCACCAGGGGTTCGAATAGCCCGGCAGTGGTGGCCATCACTGGGGAATCGGGCACCAACTCCAGCCAGACGGGTTCGGCTGCTTCCACGGCTGCCGGTTGCAGGACGGTGTCGTACTGTGCCGGCATGATTCCCACGTGGGCCAGCAGCGAGCGTACGCCGCGCCGCCCGCCCGCCAAGACGCCCGGATGTATCGTGCCTCCCCCGCCGAGTTCGGTGGAAAGCGTCAGTGCACCCGCGTCGTCGCCGGCGGAACTGAGCGAACCAGGTTCAAGCCGGGGTGGCACGGCTATCGCATAGGGCAATCCCATCGCCCGAGCCGCGGCCACTTTCCGCGCCCACGCCTGCTCGTCCGGGCCCCGGTACAAAAACATGCTTGGCAGGTAGGTGGAATTGGACCCGCCCGAATGCAGGTCGATCACAACGTCGGCTAGCGGCAGCAGCGTCCCGGCGATCAGGTCGGCAACTTGGTCGGTGGGTCCCCCGCGCCGCCCGCCCGGGTAACTACGGTTGAGGTTCCCCCCATCGATCGGCGACACCCTTGTACCGGCACGCACCGCCGGCGCGTTCGCCGCCGGCACGATGATCACCGTCCCGTTCACGTCCTCGGGCTCCAAAGAACGGATCAGTTCGTGCAACACGACTTGGCCTTCATACTCATCGCCATGCGTGCCGGCGACCAGCAGCGCCGTCGGTCCCGGCCCCGAAGAAATCACTGCCAGGGGAACCGGGATCAGCCCGTTGTCATGGACGTTGTCTGAATGCGACAAACCGGCAAAACCCAACTGCTTGCCGGGCCTGCCAAGCTCGATCCCATTTAGGGCATGATCCGTGATGCGCCGGGCAGCGTCGACGCTGCCACCGGCCGTCAAGGGACCCACCGCAGCACCTTGGCCTTTCGCGGGGCGAGGGTGATGACCTGGACGGCGGATTCTCCCGCCGCGAGCGAGAGCCGGATAGTCTCCGCGTCCTCTCCTTCGACGATGAACACATCGCCGGCCCGCAACCAGCGTTTCCACGGGCCGTCCTCGGCGGCGACCAGCGCCTCGCCGGCCAGTCCGGTCACCAGCAGCTGCTCGCCGGGCCCGCGCTGCAGCGTGCCGGTGTAGTTGCCGGTGTAGCGACGGCTGTCGGAAGCGATGTAGTTCTCATCGGCTTCAAGTGCGACGGCGGGCTCGGGGCCGGATTCATCCAGTTCCACCGTCCAGCGCCACGGGTCGCCGCGCTCGGCCGAATCCGGGCATGCCGCCAGGATCTTGGCACCCGAGTCCGCCGAAGTCTCCGCGCCGAGGGCGTTTGCCCTGATCAGCATCCACATGCCGGCGCCTAGGCCGTCACGGGAGCAACCGGCTCCCGGCGGGCGGCCGAACCCATCGCGGACTTGGCCTGCTGCTCCTTCTTGATCAGCGCGGCCAGGATGCGCCGCGCCTTCGCGACCCCGCCGTCCTGGGCGATCAGGACATCGAACTCGCCCTCGGGCCGGGTCTGCATCCCGATCTCCTGGGCCTCCAGCGCGGATGCGTCCTCGTCCAGTACGGTGGCCAAACCGACCCGGAGGTCCTCGGTCGCCTGCTCGTTGTCGACGGCGAAGTTGCGGCTGAAGGCGTAGTAGTACCAGGAATTGTGCTGGTCGATGGGCGTGATCCCGTTGAGGACCTTGATCAGGAAGCCCTCTTCGCGCGGCTTGCCCTCCCCGGTGATGCCGGAGTGCAGGACGTGCAGGTTGGGCACGAAGAACTCGGTGCAGTGGAAGCGGTCGAACAGCCCGCGGGCGTCCATGGTTTCGGCATAGAGCGGCGGCGCTTCGACCGAGGGCATCAGGCGGTCGACGCTGACCACGTTGCCCTCGACCTCCACGGTGATGCCGTGTTCGTAGATGTAGTCGTCGCCCACGGTGGTCTTGTGCAGGAAGGACTCGTGGGTCAGGTCCAGCAGGTTGTCGTGGATCAGGTCGGCCCGGCACTTGAAGTGGTACGAATGGGTGACGGTGGCCCACTCGGGGTCCACCATCCAGTGGGTGTCCGGGACATCGGCCGGGTCGGCCAGTTCCGGATCGCCGGTCCACACCCAGATCCATCCGTCCTGCTCCACCACGGGGTATTTGCGCACCTTCGCGCGCTCCGGGATCGAGGACTGGGCCGGCACCTTGGTGCACATGCCGTCCGGGCCGTAGGTGAAACCGTGGTAGCCGCACTCCACCGAATCTCCGATCGTGCGGCCTTCCGAGAGCGGGAAGGCACGGTGCGCGCAGCGGTCCGCAAGGGCAATGGCTTCGTTGTCCTGGGTCCGGAACAGGACGATCGGCTGCTCGCAGATGACCCGCCGCACCGGCTTGCGGGTGACCTCCGTCGACCACGCCGCCACGTACCAAGTGTTCAGCACATACATTTTAAGGTTCTCCTCCAACAGGTGTGTATACACTGTATTCAGAGCCGCAATGTGACGTCAAGCACTTTCAGCTAAACGTTGGCAAGTTACGCGTTTCGCCGCTTTTGCCTCGAAATCCATGTCCTGCCCGGCGGCAGGACTATAAAGTGCACTCAATGAAACCCAAAAGGAGGCCATCGTGGCTGCGATACCGAATGATGTGAGGCCGCTGGCGCTCCGGGTCCACGAGCAGCTGAGTGCCGACATCATCAGCGGAACCATCCAGGCGGGTTCGGCCCTGGCCCAGGAGTCCGTGGCGGCGCAATACGGTGTCTCCCGCACCCCTGTCCGGGACGCGCTCACCCAGTTGACGCTGGAAGGGCTGACCACCCTCGTCCCGGGCAAGGGTTATATCGTCAACCGGCTCGACGAGCGTGAGATCGAGAACGTCTTCAAGGTGCGCTATGCCCTGGAATCACTCGCGGTCCGGGACGCCATCGGGTCCTACACGCCGCAGCAGCTCGTGCGGCTCGGCGGCCTCGTGGACGAGACGGAAATCGTCGACCCGCAGGACAGCGGTGAACTCTTCCGGTTGGGCAGGGCCTTCCATCTGGCCCTGATCGAACCCTCGGACAACGACTACCTGCGCGGCGTGATCTCCTCCATCTGGAACCATCCCATCCAGCACCGGATCACGTTGACGTACCGGCAGGGACCGGAGCACCAGGCCAAGGTCATCCACGATCACCGCAGCATCCTACAGGCACTGAAGGACCATGACGCCGAGCGTGCCGTCGAGGTCCTTGCCCACTGCCATGACGTGAAAGACCCCAACCGCTACGAACATATCGGCTGAGGACCGCTCCCGGCCTTCAGGATCCGGAGCGGGCCGGACCCGGCCTGCAGGATCCCGGGGCGGGCCGCACGCCCTAGGCCCCCACGGCCGAGCGCAC
>NZ_JBNHGF010000042.1:0-13428 GCF_059091005.1 Arthrobacter sp. Y3223164 | reverse complement strand
GCCCGGCCGCGCGTCCGCTTCCAGATGCCGCCCGAGGACGATTCCCCCGCCGCCGCCCGCGACGGCGCCGCAGGCACCGAGTTCTCCCCCGCCCGGCACCCGATCCACTTCGGATTCATGGCCACGGTCGGCGTCGGTTTCGCGCTGCTGCTCTACTTTGTGCTGACCAACGTCGGCGAGCTGCTGGCGTGGATCGCGGCGGCGCTCTTCATTGCCCTGGGGCTCGATCCGATCGTCCGCTGGCTGGAAAGCAAGGGGCTGCCGCGTCCGGCCGGGGTCATCATTGTGGTGCTGATCCTGGCCGGGCTGATCGCGGCGTTCATCTCCACGCTCATCCCGACCATCGTCAACCAGACCACGCAGATCGTGGCCAACGCTCCGCGCTATGTCGAGGACATCCTGAACTCGGCCTTCTTCCAGACGATCGATGCGCAGTTCCAGGTCCGGGAACGCATCGACATCGAACTGGAGCGGTTCTTTGCCAGTTCCGAGAACGTCACGGGCATCTTCGGCGGCGTTCTCGGCGTCGGCAGTGCCGTGCTCCAGGGTGCGTTCGGGGCGCTGATCGTGCTGGTGCTCACGCTGTACTTCCTGGCGTCGCTCCCGGCGCTGAAGGTGTGGGCCTACCGGCTCGCTCCGCGGTCCAAGCGGCGACAGGTGCAGCGCCTGTCCGAAGAAATCACCGGCAGCGTGGGCAGCTATGTGATCGGCCAGGCCTGCGTGGCCCTGATTAACGCGGCGGTGGCGTTTATAGCCATGACCATTGCGCAGGTGCCGTTCACGGCCTTGCTGACCTTCGTCGTCGGCCTGCTGGCCTTCATCCCGCTGATCGGGGCCGTGATCGCCGGCGGGTTCGTCTCGCTGGTTGCCCTGACCGTGGGCTGGCAGCCGGCGCTGCTGTTCGCCGTCATCTACTTTGCCTACCTGCAGATCGAGGCCTACTTCGTCTCGCCGCGCATCATGCAGCGCGCGGTGGCCGTCCCCGGCGCGGTTGCCGTGATCGCCGTGATTGCCGGCGGTTCGCTGATGGGTGTGCTGGGCGCCCTGATGGCGATTCCGGCCGCGGCGTCGGTGATGCTGCTGCTGAAGGACGTCTTCATCGTCCGGCAGGACCGGAACTGAGGCCGGGTCAGCGGTAGCGGAAACTGCGGGTCTGCCAGCAGCGCGGATGCCAGTGCCGCCGCTCGGCCAGCGCCGTCTCGCCGCCGAACAGCGAGTCGGCCTGCCAGGCGACGAGGTGCTCGATCCCCGGGCCGATCGTCCGGTTGCAGCCCGGGCAGGTGTACTCCTTGGCGGCGTTCGACGGGGTGATGCGCCGCACGTTCCATTCGCCGTCGGGCGCGTTCTGGCGCTCCGGAATGCCGGCGCGGGCGCGGTCCAGGTCCAGCTCGTTGGCCCGCGTCCACTTGCTGCTGCCCGCCCCTGAGCGGCGGCGCGGGCGGTTGGAACGGGGCATGCCACCATTCTGCCCCACCGGCGCGGCCCCGGCCGAACCGCGCCCTCCCGGCTGCACCGGACCGACCACGCAGCGGGCACCGGTAAAGTGGCCTACTGTGCGTCTTGTCATTGCCCGTTGCTCCGTTGACTACATCGGCCGCCTCCGCGCCCACCTGCCGCTGGCCACCCGCCTGCTGATGGTGAAGGCGGACGGCTCCGTCCTGATCCATTCCGACGGCGGTTCCTACAAGCCGCTCAACTGGATGAGCCCGCCGGCGAATCTCCGGGTGGCGGAGCCGGAGGCCGACGACGCCTCCTCGGGCGTCCGCGAAGTCTGGCACGTCCAGCATGCCAAGAGCGACGACCGCCTGGTGATCAGCATCCACGAGCACCTGCACGAATATAGCCACGACCTCGGCGTGGACCCTGGGCTGGTCAAGGACGGCGTGGAGGCCGACCTGCAGCGCCTGCTGGCCGAACAGATTCACCGCCTCGGCCCCGGCCACACCCTGGTGCGGCGCGAATACATGACGGCGATCGGGCCGGTGGACATCCTGGCCCGCAACGCCGACGGCGGGACCGTGGCCGTGGAGCTCAAGCGCCGCGGCGACATCGACGGCGTGGAGCAGCTGACCCGCTATCTGGAGCTGCTCAACCGCGATCCCCTGCTGGCTCCGGTCAAGGGCATTTTCGCGGCCCAGCAGATCAAGCCGCAGGCGCGCGTGCTTGCCGCCGACCGGGGCATTGAATGCCTGACCCTCGATTACGACGAGATGCGCGGCGTGGACGACGCCGACTCCCGCCTGTTCTGACGCTCCGGCGGGCGTGCAACAGCGCGCGCTCTCATGCCGCTGGTGCCGCGCTCGTCGCCCGCCTGGCGGTAGTTAACTCCGCGCCGAACTCTCGCTTAATAAAAGATTGAATTGTTCTTTGTACCGTTGACCGCCCATGGGGCTTATGTGATGCTTAACTCAGTCTTTGTGTAGGTGTGGTTTTCATGCTCGCAAGACGTGTTGCGAGTGTGAAGCTCCACGGCGTCCGGCCTTCAGGCTTGTCGTTTGGATCTTCCACGGAGTAACCGGGTTGGTACGAGGTGTGCCGGCTTGTTTTTGTTTCACGATGAGGAGATTTAAATGGCACAGGGGACCGTTAAGTGGTTTAACGCGGAAAAGGGCTTCGGCTTCATCACACCGGATGAGGCCGACGGCGACGTCTTCGTACACTACTCTGAAATCCAGTCGGGCGGATTCAAGACCCTCGACGAAAACCAGCGCGTGAGCTTCGAGATCGGCCAGGGCGCCAAGGGCCCCCAGGCCACCGGCGTCACTGTCATCTAGCTTCGGCTTGGCAGGGCGGGCCGTCCACGGCACCGCCACGCACACAGAACCCCTCCGATGCCTTCGGAGGGGTTCTGTGTATCCGGCGTCGGACGTTGCGGCGTCAGGCGGGAAGCTTCGGCGGTCCCAGCCGGACCACGTCTCCGCCCAGTGCGCGCAGGCGTTCGTCGAACCGCTCGTATCCCCGGTCAATGTGCTCGACGCCGTGGATCTCGGTGGTGCCGTCGGCCACCAGCCCCGCGATCACCAGCGCGGCGCCGGCCCGGATGTCGTTGGCCTCGACCGGTGCGCCGGAGAGTTGCGGCACGCCCTTGATCAGCGCGTGGTGCCCGTCCAGCCGCACCACCGCTCCCAGCCGGGCCAGTTCGGAGGTGAAACCCCAGCGCGCTTCGAAGACGTTTTCCGTCACCATGCCGTGCCCGTCCGCCACGGCATTCAGCGCGACGACGAACGGCTGCAGGTCCGTGGGAAAGCCGGGGTACGGCAGCGTGGAGACGTTGATCGGCCGCGGGCGCTCCGGTCCTTCCACCGTGAATCCGTCGTCCCTGCTGGTGATCCGGCAGCCGGCCTGTTCCAGCTTGTCCAGGACCACGGCCAAGTGGCCGGGGTTGGACCTGGCCACGTCCACGGTTCCACCGGTGACGGCAGCGGCGAAGGCCCAGGTCCCGGCGACGATCCGGTCCGGCACGGTGCTGTGGCGCACGGGCTGCAGGCTCTCCACGCCGGTGATGACCAGCGTGGGCGAGCCGATCCCTTCGATCCGGGCACCCATCGAGACCAGCAGGTCCGCGATGTCGGTGATCTCCGGTTCCCGCGCCGCGTTGTCGATCACCGTCACTCCCCGGGCCAGGGTCGCGGCCATCATCAGGTTTTCGGTGGCGCCGACCGACGGATACGGCAGGCGGTGGTGGGTCCCGTGCAGCCCCTGCGGCGCCTTGGCCACCAGGTAGCCGTGGTCGATGCTGATGCTGGCGCCCATCTGTTCCAGCCCGGCCCGGTGCATGTCCAGGCCGCGGCTGCCGATGGCGTCTCCCCCGGGCAGTGCCACTTCCGCCTGCCGGCAACGTGCCACGAGCGGGCCGAGCACGGAAATGGAGGCTCGCATGGCGCGGACCAGGTCGTAGTCTGCCTGGTGGGCCGGCTCCTCCGGGACGTCGATGTGGACGCTGGCGGCGTCCACGTCGTAATCCACCGCGCAGCCGAGCCGGCGCAGCAGTTCGGACATGATCCAGACGTCTTGGATGTCCGGCACATTCGTGATCGTGGAGCGGCCCTGGGCCAACAGCACCGCGGCCATCAGCTTCAGGACGCTGTTCTTGGCGCCGGGAACCTCCACCCGCCCGTTCAGCGAGCTGGGGCCGTGCACCACGATCACGTTCTCCATGGAAACCATCCTACGGTTGGGGCGGGACTGTGCCGGTTACGAACGGCTGTGCCGGTTAAAGGCGGACGGCGCGGCTCCCGGAAGAGCCGCGCCGCAGAGGAATCTCAGCGCCAGGTGCCGATGCCGATCACCGGCCCGGCTTCCAGCCAGGACGAGAGACCCGCATAGACGTCGAAGGTCATGGCCATCGACAAATCCTGTTTTTCGTGCGTGAGCATCACGACGATCGCACCGGGCTGGATCTTGGCCCGCTCGGTTTCGGTCGGCTGCCGCCAGCCCTGCAGTTCCAGGGAACTGCGCCGGAACCGGTAGCGCGGTTTAGGACTCAACGACAGCAGGCGCAGCCATTCCAGGTGCGTGTCCGTATAACGACAAACCCCCATCTGCCAGCTGCCGGGCAGCATGGCGATGGAGGCGTCGAAGGTGCCCAGGGCGCGCCGCAGCTGGTAGCGGCGCACCCCGAAGGCGACCAGTGCCAACACCAGCAGCAGGAAGACTGCGGCCAGTATGGCGAACGTGACGTCGAGACCGTTCACCGGCGGCTAGCGGGTTCCCGCCGTAGCCTCGTCGCCCACCGTCGCGTTGTCTGCGACGATGACGACCCGGTTGCTGTCGACCGAGAAAAACCCGCCGTCGACATTCACGTTGATGCGCTCACCGGAGACCGGCTCGATGACCAGCTCGCCGGCGGCCAGGACCGCCAGCACCGGGCTGTGCCCGGGCAGGATCCCGATCTCGCCGTCGCTGGTCCGCGCCCTGACCATTGTTGCCGGGCCGGACCACACGAAGTGGTCGGCGGCAACAATCTCAACTTCCAGTTCAGCAGAAATATTAGCCACAGGCCTTACTTCCCGGTCTGTTCCTGGATCTTGGCCCACTGGCGCTCCACGTCGTCCAGGCCGCCCACGTTGAAGAAGGCCTGCTCGGCGATGTGGTCGAGCTCGCCGTCGCAGATGGCCCGGAAGCCTTCCACGGTGTCCTTGATGGAGACCGTGGAACCCTCGACGCCGGTGAACTGCTTGGCGGTGTAGGTGTTCTGCGACAGGAACTGCTGGATGCGGCGGGCGCGGGCGACGACGATCTTGTCCTCTTCGCCCAGTTCGTCAATGCCGAGGATGGCAATGATGTCCTGCAGTTCCTTGTTCTTCTGCAGGATCTGCTTCACGCGGACCGCGGTGTTGTAGTGGTCCTGCCCGATGTACTGCGGATCCAGGATGCGCGACGTCGAGGTCAGCGGATCCACGGCCGGGTACAGGCCGCGCGAGGCGATTTCACGGGACAGCTCCGTGGTCGCGTCCAGGTGGGCGAAGGTCGTCGCCGGTGCCGGGTCGGTGTAGTCGTCCGCGGGGACGTAGATCGCCTGCATCGAGGTGATCGAGTGGCCCTTGGTGGAGGTGATGCGTTCCTGCAGCACGCCCATCTCGTCGGCCAGGTTCGGCTGGTAGCCCACGGCCGAGGGCATGCGGCCCAGCAGCGTGGAAACCTCGGAACCGGCCTGCGTGAAGCGGAAGATGTTGTCGATGAACAGCAGCACGTCCTGCTTCTGCACATCGCGGAAGTACTCCGCCATGGTCAGGGCGGACAGGGCCACGCGCAGACGCGTTCCCGGCGGCTCATCCATCTGGCCGAACACCAGCGCGGTGTCCTTGAGCACGCCGGCTTCTTCCATTTCCACCCAGAGGTCGTTGCCCTCGCGGGTACGCTCGCCAACGCCGGCGAACACCGACGTGCCGCCGAAGTTGCGGGCCACACGGGTGATCATTTCCTGGATCAGCACGGTCTTGCCCACGCCGGCGCCGCCGAAGAGCCCAATCTTGCCGCCCTTGATGTACGGGGTCAGCAGGTCGATCACCTTGATGCCGGTCTCCAGCATCTCGGTGGAGCCTTCCAGCTCGGCGAAGTTCGGTGCCTTGCGGTGGATGGGCCAGCGCTCGGTGATTTCCAGCTGGGAGGCTTCGACGTCGAGCGGCTCGCCCAGGACGTTGAAGATGTGGCCCTTGACGCCGTCGCCCACGGGCACGGTGATCGGGGAGCCGGCGTCCTGGACCGTGGTGCCGCGGACCAGGCCGTCGGTGGCCTGCAGCGAGATCGCGCGGACCAGGTTGTCGCCCAGGTGCTGCGAGGTCTCGAAGGTAATAGTGCGGGTCTCGCCGTTGAGGGTCACCTCAGCGGTGAGGGCGTTGTACATTGCGGGGATTGCGTCCGCCGGAAATTCGACGTCGACAACCGGGCCGATGACACGGGCGATACGGCCGGTAGCGCCCGTAGCGACGGAACCGGTTCCGTGCTCGATGGTTTGGGCAGTCATCTTTCTCACTTCTCAGTTTCGATGGCGTGGTTATGTGTGCTGTTGCTGCAGGGACTTATCAGGACGCCGCCAGGGCGTCCGCGCCACCGACAATCTCGGTGAGTTCCTGCGTAATCTCTGCCTGGCGCGCGTTGTTGCGCAGACGGGTGTACTTCTCGATCAGGTCCGTGGCGTTGTCGCTGGCCGACTTCATCGCGCGCTGGCGTGCAGCGAGCTCGCTGGCAGCGGCCTGGAGCAGGGCTGCGAAGATGCGCGACTCGATGTAGCGCGGCAGCAGTGCGTCCAAAACCTGCTCGGGCTCCGGCTCGTACTCGTACAGCGGCAGCAGATCGGTCTCTGCGGTGGCCTCTTCTTCCACAACCTCCAGCGGCAGCAGTCGGATGACCGCGGGCTCCTGGGTAACCATGGACTTGAAGCGGGTGTAGACAATGTGGAGCTCGTCTACGCCACCGTCCTCATACGGCGTGTTGAAGTCGGAGAGCAGTGCCTCGCCGATCTCGCGGGCGGTCGCGAACTCAGGAGCGTCCGTTCCGCCCGTCCAGACCTGCTGGTACTGAATGTTCCGGAAGTCGAAGTAGGCCTGCGCCTTGCGGCCGACCAGGTAGTGGCGGACTTCCTTGCCTTCTCCATGAAGCAGCTCGGTCAGGGACTGGGCCTGCTTCAGCACCGACGCGGAGTACGATCCCGCCAGACCGCGGTCGGAGGTCAGCACGAGCACGGCGGCCCTGCGGATCTGCTCCGGCTCGGTGGTCAGCGGATGGTCGATCTCGGACTGCGAGGCCACGGCAGAAACGGCACGGGTGATCGCATTGGCGTACGGCAACGAGGCCGCGACGCGGCTGCGGGCCTTGCCAATGCGTGAGGCGGCGATCAGCTCCATCGCCTTGAAGATCTTCCGCAGCGACGAAGTCGATGCGATCTTCTGGCGGTAGACCCGAATCTGGGCTCCCATACTCTTCCTTTCCTCGTCCTCGGCGGCCGGACGGAACCCTCACGTGGTTCCGCCCGGCCAACGAAGATGAATTAGCGCTTCTGCTTGACGATCTGTTCCTGGGCGACTTCGTCTTCGGCCAGGGGGTCGTACTCTTCGTGGCCGGCGCCGACCAGACGGCTGTCGCCCTCCCCGAAGAAGCCCTGCTTGAAGTCCACGATCTGCGACTTCAACTCGTCCACCGTCGAATCCTCGAGCAGATTCGTCTGGGCGATCGTCGTCAGCACCGAGCTGCGGTGCCGCAGGTGCGAGAGGAACTCAGTCTCGAACCGGGTGACGTCCTCGACCGGAACATCGTCCAGGTAGCCGTTGGTGCCGGCCCAGATGGACACGACCTGGTTTTCCACAGGGTACGGCGTGTACTGGCCCTGCTTCAGCAGTTCCATGAGGCGCGCACCGCGGGTCAGCTGCTGGCGCGACGCCGCATCGAGGTCCGAGGCGAACATGGCGAACGCCTGCATGTCGCGGTACTGGGCCAGGTCCAGCTTCAGCGTGCCGGAGACCTTCTTCATGGCCTTGACCTGTGCCGCACCGCCCACGCGGGAGACGGACACGCCGACGTCCACGGCGGGACGCTGGTTGGCGTTGAACAGGTCGGACTGCAGGAAGATCTGGCCGTCCGTGATGGAGATGACGTTGGTCGGGATGTAGGCCGAGACGTCGTTCGCCTTGGTCTCGATGATCGGCAGGCCGGTCATCGAACCCGCGCCCATCTCGTCGGAGAGCTTGGCACAACGCTCCAGCAGGCGGGAGTGCAGGTAGAACACGTCGCCCGGGTAGGCTTCGCGTCCCGGCGGGCGGCGCAGCAGCAGCGACACGGCGCGGTAGGCTTCGGCCTGCTTGGAGAGATCATCAAAGATGATCAGGACGTGCTTGCCGGAGTACATCCAGTGCTGGCCGATGGCCGAACCGGCGTAGGGCGCCAGGTACTTGAAGCCGGCGGGATCGGAGGCCGGGGACGCCACGATGGTGGTGTACTCCAGCGCACCCTTGTCCTCCAGGGTCTGGCGGACGGCGGCGATGGTCGACGCCTTCTGGCCGATCGCCACGTAGATGCAGCGGACCTGCCGGTTGACGTCGCCGGACTCCCAGTTGGCCTTCTGGTTCAAGATGGCGTCGACGGCGATGGCGGTCTTGCCGGTCTGGCGGTCGCCGATGATCAGCTGGCGCTGTCCGCGGCCGATCGGGATCATCGCGTCGATGGCCTTCATGCCGGTCTGCAGCGGCTCGTGCACGGACTTGCGCTGGGTAACGCCGGGAGCCTGCAGCTCCAGTGCGCGGCGCTCGTGCGATTCGATCGGGCCCTTGTCGTCGATGGGCAGGCCCAGCGGGTCCACGACGCGGCCGAGGAAGGCGTCGCCGACCGGTACGGACAGGATCTCACCGGTGCGGTGAACTTCCATGCCTTCTTCGATGCCGGTGAATTCACCGAGGATCACGACGCCGATTTCGCGGGTGTCGAGGTTCTGGGCCAGGCCCAGGACGCCGTTCTCGAAACGCAGCAGTTCGTTCGCCATGGCCGAGGGAAGACCCTCGACACGGGCGATGCCATCGCTGGCGGTGGTCACGTGGCCGACTTCGACCCGCTCGGCGCTTCCGGGTTCATAGGACGCCGCGAACTCGTTCAGCGCATTGCGGACGTCGTCGGCGTTGATGGTCAATTCGGCCATCTGCAGTCCCTGCTCTCCTGTGTTTATGATCATCGCGTGGTGCGCGACGACCGGTGTGTTTTTCAGTCTGTGTGAGGCTTCCGGCCCAGTCTCCGCGAGGAGGCTAAACCGCGAGACTCCGGCGGAGCTCGGCCAGGCGGGAGATCACGGACGCATCCACGACCTCATCCCCGACCATGACCCGCACGCCGCCAACCAGCCGTGGATCCACGTTGAAGTGGATCCGCAGCTCCCGGCCGTACAACCGGTTGAGCCCGGCCTGCAGGCGGCTCATCTGTTCGCTGGTCAGCGGACGGGTAACGCTGACCTCCGCGATCCAACGCTGCTGGCGCTTGGCCACCAACTGGATGAACCGCTCTACCAGGGCCGTGGGCTTGATGCCGCGCGGGGCGGTTACCGCCTGCCGGATCAGCAGCTGTGCCACGGGGCCCGCGGCCGGCACCAGCTTCAGCGCCAGCGCCGATTTGGCTTCGTCCGAAGCCTGGGGTTCCAGCAGGGCACGCTGCAGGCCGTGGTCCGACCCGACAATGCGGTTGAACGCGAACAGGTCCCTCTCCAGACCTTCGAGTCCGTCAACACCCTGGCCCTCTGCGACTGCGACAGCCGTCGTGGCCGCCAAGGTCTCCAAGGCGTCCCCGATGTCGCGCGCAGAGGCCCAACGCGCGGCAGCCAACGAGGTGGCGATGGCCCGGGCATCCGCCGAGACCTTCCCCTCGAGGAGGCGGCCGAACATGTCGGCCTTCTCGCTGCTGTCGCGCGCCGGATCGGTCAGGGCACGGCGCAGACCGGCATTGCTGTCCAGCAGGCCCAGGATCCCAAAGAGTTCCTCTGCCAGGGACAGCGAAGCGGTGGGAAGCTTAGCCTCCAGTTCCTGCTGTGCCGCTTTCAGTGACTCGCTCGATACACCGGCCATTATTTAGCAGCACCTGCACTCTGAGACTCAAGGTCGGCGAGGAAGCGGTCCACGACGCGGGCAGCGCGTGCGTCGTCGTTCAGCGACTCGCCGACAATCCTGCCGGCCAGTTCGGTGGCCAGGGTGCCGACTTCGCTGCGCAGCGATGTCACGGCTGCCTGACGCTCTGCATCAATCTGGACCTGGGCCTGCTCGCTGATGCGTGCAGCCTCTGCCTGGGCCTTTTCCTTCAGCTCCGCCAGGATCTGGGCGCCTTCGGCGCGGGCGTCCTCGCGGATGCGGTTGGCTTCCGCGCGGGCGTCCATCAACTGCTGCTTGTACTCGTCCAACGCAGCGCTGGCTTCGGCCTGGGCGGCCTCCGCCTTGGCAATCCCGCCCTCGATGGCTTCGGTGCGCTCCGCATACGTCTTCTCGAACGCCGGAACGACGAACTTGGCGACGATGTACATGAGAATCGCGAAGCCGATCAGCGTGACGACGATTTCCCAGACGTTAGGGATCAGAGGGTTTGCACCCTCCGCGGCGGCGAGGAT
Organism: Arthrobacter sp. Y3223164; assembly: GCF_059091005.1. Lineage (NCBI taxonomy): Bacteria > Bacillati > Actinomycetota > Actinomycetes > Micrococcales > Micrococcaceae > Arthrobacter > Arthrobacter sp. Y3223164. The sequence goes on along the minus strand of NZ_JBNHGF010000042.1, from coordinate 2,855 downwards.
CATAGCCTGATTCATATCTCACCCGTCCTATCTACTCGGTGTGGATGGTCCGCGTTGCCCTGTTAGAGGACGAACGCGAACACCAGACCAAGAATGGCCAAAGCTTCAGTCAGCGCGAGACCCAGGAATGCGATCGGCTGCAGCACGCGCTGTGCCTCCGGCTGGCGGGCAACGCCGTTGATGTAAGCAGCGAACACGAGGCCCACACCGATGGCACCGCCGATAGCGGAGAGACCGTAACCGACGAGGTTGATATTGCCTTCCATTATTTTCCTTTCAAGATGCCCCAATGGGCAGGTTGTTGGTTCAGGTTCTTCCCCAGCGGGGAAATTTAGTGTTCCTCGGCCAAGGAGCCTTGGATGTAGATCGCGGTCAGCAGGACGAACACGTACGCCTGCAGGACCTGGATCAGGATTTCGAAGAAGTACATGCCCACGCCGCCGGCCAGCGTCAGGATGCCCAGCGGCTTCAACCAGAAGTCGGCATCCATGATCAGGAATTCGGATCCGGCGGCAGCCAGCATGATGATCAGGTGGCCGGCCAGCATGGTGGCGAAGAGACGCAGGCTGTGCGTGACCGGGCGGACCAGGAAGGTGGAGATGATTTCGATGAGGACGACCAGCGGGAGGATCGCCTTCGGCACGCCGGACGGAACGACGGCGAGCTTGAAGTAGGCGATGCCGTGCTTCTTGATGCCCAGGACGATCCACGTAATGTAGACGACGCCGGCCAGGGCGTAGGCCGTGCCCACGTGCGACGGGGTCGGCAGCTGCAGCAGCGGAATGGAGCCGAAGAGGTTGTTCACCAGGATGAAGAAGAACAGTGCCATCAGCAGCGGGACGAACGGCCTGAAGTCGCGCTCACCGATGATGTCCTTGCCCACCGAGTTGCGGACGAAGTTGTAGCTCATTTCGCCCAGGTGCTGCAGCTTGCCGGGAACAAGCTGGCGGCGGCGGGAGGCCGCCACGAAGAACCAGGAAATCAGTGCGACGGACAGCAGGACCAGCAGCATCTGCTTGCCGAAGCCCTCACCGTACGGGGCCATCCACGGGAGAACCTCCGGTAGATGCATATCTTCGAGGCTCGGTGGGACGAAGCCACCTTCATCAGCGGCCGCCGGAAGCGCAAGCGCGATCAACGCGTTTCCTCTCTGCAGTGTCCATCTTTGGGCGTTTCAGGGTGGGTCGCCATCGAGGCAGGCCACCATATAAAGTTTTCTGACATTTAGGTGTGGTCCCCCGCGCCATCCTCATGGCGGCGCCGGGCGCCGCGCGTGAGGTTGTGTTTGCGGGCCAGATAATATCCGCCTCCAGCGCCCAGAACGGCGCCGACGAAAATCAGCCAGCGGGTATCCAACAGATAGTCCAAACCCCAGCCTACCAAACCCCAGGCGATGATCCCGCCAAGGATATAGGTGAGGACGGTGTTGCCGCCCTGGTAGGTGGAATCGTCCCCGGAACCGCTCCGCGCGGGGCCGGATGTGCCTTTAGAGGCCATGTCCGATTTCCCCTTCCGAATGCTGCCGACGGTCCGCCGGCTCCGGTTCGGGGTCGGCGTACAACTGGTGCCGGGTGCGCGAGAAGGCGAACACTTCGGCCGCCTGCCAGACCACCACGGTGGCCACCGCCGCAACAAAGAACCAGGTCCGCTCGAGCCACATCGGGGTGCCGATGAGGAAGAGAGCCGCCCCAAAGCCCACTACTTTGATGATGTAGGTGGCGATGAAGGCACCGATGGCGCCGGAAGGATTGGACCGCCCCACGTAGTGGCCCACCAGCAGGCTGATCGCGAAGAACAGCACCACCAGCGTCGCGCCGAGCAGGGCACTCAGGGCACCGGCCGCACCCGCCGCCACCGTTGACATCACGATGACCAGCCCGGCGGTTGCACCGCCGGCGACCAGGGCGGACCGCAGGATCTTCAGCCACGGCGACCGGGTGGGACCGGATGCAGCGACAGCTGCGCCAGCGGCGGAGTGGCCGTCGTGGCGTGAAGCGCGCATTGGTAGTCCGTTTTCGATCGCGGTGCGGGGCGGGCCGGAACGGCCGGGTTTATTCTACATGAGATAGAACTTGCCGACGAGTCGGGCCCCGCCGTTACGCCGCCCGGTTGGCGGCGTTGGATGAGCGGCGGCTGAAGAGCACCGGCGCCCGCAGGTAAAAAACAACGACGGCGGCGCACGCGGCGATGGCTGCCGCCTTGCCCGCGAGGCCCGATTCGGCCGCCAGGTAGCCGCAGAAACCGGTCAGCAGCGAACAGCCGGTGACCAGCAGCGCCGACTGCACGTGGCTGAAGCCCACGTCCGTCAGCCGCTGGTAGGCGTGCTGCCGGTGCGGCGTGTACCACCGCTCCCCCGCGCTGATCCGGCGCAGCAGCGTGGCGAGCGTGTCGGCCAGGTAGATGGCCACCGGACCCAGCAGGTACTCCGCCTGCACGCCGTCCAGAAAGGCGGTGATGCCCAGCATGGCCAGGCCCGCCCCCAGCAGGTAGCTGCCGACGTCGCCCAGGAAGACGTTCCCGCGGCCCAGGTTCCAGGGCAGGAACGCCACAAAGGCGGCCGCCACCACGGTCCCGCCGACCACCAGCCAGCCGTGGCCGGTGATGGCGCCGGTAGCGGCGAACATCAGTCCGACGGCCGTGCCGTGCAACCCGGAAATCCCGTTGATGCCGTCCATGAAGTTGGCGATGTTGATGTAGGCCGCCAGGGCGAGGGCGCCCAGCGGCAGCCACCACCACGTCTGGCCGGTGAGTCCGATGGCCAGTGCGGCGCCGCCGAGTCCGATGCCCAGCTGCAGCGCGGCCCGGCCGCGGATGGACAGTCCCCGAAAGTCTTCGATCCAGCCCAACAGCGCGGC
>NZ_JBNHGF010000041.1:0-13451 GCF_059091005.1 Arthrobacter sp. Y3223164 | reverse complement strand
GCCGGGGCGTGCTCGACGGCCATCGTGACCGCGCCACCCCATTCGCCGCCCACGGCCAGTCCCTGGACGAGCCGCAGGACGGCGAGCAGGATCGGGGCCGCCAGGCCGATGCTGCCGAAGTCGGGCAGCAGGCCGATCAGACCGGTGGCGACGCCGATCATGACGATGGTGGTCAGCAGGGCGGGCCGGCGGCCGTACTTGTCGCCGATGTAGCCGAAGAGCATGGCGCCGATCGGACGGGCTGCGAAGCCGACGCCGAAGGTGGCGAACGAAGCCAGCAACGCGGCCGTGGGATCCAGTTCCGTGAAGAACAGGCGGTTGAACACCAACGCCGCGGCCGTGCCGAAGAGGTAGTAGTCGTACCACTCGAGAGCCGTTCCGACGAAGGCGGCCCGGGCGATCTTGCCTGCGTCCTTGCCGGAGACTTTCGGCGGAGCGCCGGGGGTGTTGAGAGATTGCGGCGTCGTCACGTGTTGCCTTTCAAGCTATGCGGGGCCGGCTCCGATGGAGGAGGCAGCGGCAGCCCGTAATTCCTATGGCCCTGAACGGAGGACATCCCGAGGTAGAGCTGTGAAGTACCTCTCGACTGTAAGGTAGTGCCATTCCCCTGAACAATGACAATACTCACCGGCTTGACAACGCCTACTTGTGCCTTTTCACAACTTGTGCCCATTTTTGTAGTCCGCGAGCGCCACGAGTGCGAGCGCTGCCTGCGCCGGAACCGTCATGTCCAGCCCGATGACTTCCTCCAGCGAATGCAACCGGTTGACCACCGTGTTTCGGTGGCAGTAAAGTTCCTCCGCGGTTTCCTTGATCGAACCGGTGCGGCCGTAACTTTGTGCCACCTGCAGCAACCGCTGGCGCTCATGCGGCGTGCAGTGGTCCAGTGCCGTGGTGACGGGGAGCGAGAATCCGGGGAGCGCCTTCTCCAGGAGGTCCCGGGCAATGGACATCCAAGTGCCCGCGATGGTGGCCAGCCCCGTATCGGCACCGTGCTTGGCGGCCAAAACCAAAGCCGCCGCTGCCGCCTGCGGAATCGCGGCCAGGCCCTCCACGCCGGGCATATAACCGGCCGGAAATTCGGGCGGATCGTCCTGCCAGGTCCGTCCGGCTCGGCTTACCCGGAAAAGGTAGAGGGCGCCGGCGCGTTCGTAGGAGAAGGTGTGGCGGTCGGCCGCCGGCTGATCCGGCAACTTCGCCGCCGCCTCCTTGGTGACCGCAATCAGTTCAAACACGTCCGAGCTTTCTACTTCCAAGCCGGCGGCGATGTCGGAGACCTCGCCGGTGTTTTGGGTATCGGTGTTAAAGAGCCGCGAAAGCAGCCGTTGCCGGTGCAACTGCTTGTCGCGGGCCAGCAGGGCTTCCTCTTCCGAAAACGCCTGCTGAATACTGCTGACGTATCTCTCCACAGTGTCCAAGACCCGGTCCATGTTGGCAACGAGCACGTCGGTGCCGTGCCCCCGCGCAACGCGTTCAAGGCCTTTCCACAGGACCCGGAAGTCGTTGCGTACCGCGCTCAGGAAGGCCTCCAGCGGAACCCCCTGGCGTGCCCGGCGGGAAGCCACATCCCTCGGCAGGGACCGAAGATCGGGCGGCAACTCGAGGCCGGCCATCTGGAACAGGAACATCTCCATCGTGTCCACCGCTGTCCGGCGGACATCCTCGTCCGGAACCAGTGCCCCCTCATAGGAGATGGCCGCAAAGCGCTCCAGGAAGTCGCTGACCAGTAAATCGCGTTCCTGCCACAGGCGCCGGATAAGTTCGGTCCACTGGGGTTCGGCCGACGGGTCGGGATTGAAGTCCCGGTGCCGGCTGGCGCTGTGCAGGAAAGGTTTTACGCGCGGCTCGCTCATGCATCCATCTTATGCATTTGCCTAATCCTTCCGCCGGAGATGGCGTCTTTTGTCCATTGAGCGTGACATTGCTCCAGTGTTGAAATGGAGGCGGCGCCGGGCACGGCTCGCTGCGCCGTCTACCGCTCCGGGCACGCCGCAGCGAAAGCACGAAGAGGACTCATGCTCGTCGATCTCCTGATCCGCAACGCCCGCATACTGACCCAGGACCCCGGACATCCGGTGGCAGAAAACCTGCTGATCCACGACGGGAAGGTGCTGGCACTCGACGTCGACCCGCAGGCCGCGCCCCGGGCCCGGAGGGTCGTCGACGCCGCCGGTGCGGTCATCGTCCCCGGCTTCAATGACGTGCACGCCCACAGCGTCTGGTTCGGGCTCGGCCTGCTGGAAGCGAATTTGGGGACCGTCGCCAGCCTCGATGAGGCCTATGCGGTGATAGCCGACGCCGCGTCCACGCTGGCGGAGGACGAATGGGTGGTGGCCTCGGGGTACAGCCCGCTGCTGCACGGCGGAGCCCAGCCTGACCGCGACCGGCTCGATGCTGCCGCCGGCGGCCGCCCGGTATGGATCAAGCACTCCTCCGGCCACGCCTGCAATGTCAACGGTGTTGCACTCGATCTCATCGCCGCACGCGGCGCCGACCTTGCCGCGCCGATCGATGGCGGCGTCGTTGTCACGGATGCCCAGGGCCGGCCCACCGGGCTGCTGGAAGAGAACGCCATGCGGTTGGTGCAGGACATCATGCTGCCCTACCCGCTGGCGACCATCGAACGCGCGCTGGACCTCGCGACCACCCACTATCTGACCGAGGGCATCACCAGCGTCACCGACGCAGGCATCGCCGGCGGCTGGATCGGCTACTCACCGCGCGAGTTCGGCGCCTACCAGAGTGCACGGGACAAGGGGCTGCTGAGCGTCCGGATGCAACCCATGCTGGTTCTGGATGCCCTGCACGAGGTTCCAGGGCACGACGCAGACCCGGTCTCGCGCGGCCTCGATGCCGGCATCCGCACCGGCTTGGGGGACGACTGGCTCCGGCTGGGACCGGTGAAAATCTTCAGCGACGGATCGCTGCTGGGCAGCACCGCCTACGTCACCGAAGAGTATGTCGGCTGCCCCCACAACCACGGCTACCTGCAAATGGACGCCGAAGTGCTGCGCGCATCGTCCCTCGAGGCGTACCGCGCCGGTTGGTCCATCGCGATGCACGCGATCGGGGATCACGCCATCGACCACGCGATCGACATCATCACCGAAGCCCAGGAAACCTACGGCCACAGGCCGCTGCCCAACAGGATCGAGCACGGCGGCGTGATCCGGTCGGAGCAGCTGGACCGCATCGCCGCGGCCGGCATCGTCCTGGTGCCGCAGCCGCATTTCATCACCGAGTTCGGCGACGGCATGGCGCGGCTGCTCGGTCCGGAGCGGACGGCGACGTCCTACCCGGCCAACAGCCTGCTGCGGCGCGGCGCTACGTTGCCGGGCAGCTCGGACCGACCGGTGTCCAACGGCCGTCCGCTCGACGTGATCCAATCGTTCGTGGAGCGGCTGACCCCGTCCGGCGAGGTATACGGCCCCGACGAGCGGATCACCGCGGCCGAGGCGCTGGCCGCCTACACCGTCGGTTCCGCGGCGGCGACGGGAGCGGGGGACATCAAGGGCCGGTTGGCGCCCGGCCTGCTGGCCGACCTGGTCTTTTTGGACCAAGACCCCACCGCCGTCGAGCCGTCGCGCATCGGCGCCACGCAGGTGCTGGCCACCATGGTGGGCGGCGACATCCGCTTCGGCGCGGAGAAATTTCCGGCACTGGAATCCGCTGATGCGGCGACGGCGTCGACGGGGGAGGAAGCACGATGAGCACGACCGGCCAGGAATTTCTTGACGACTTCGGTGCCATGTCCGGGTTCGGCGCGACCGCCGGCGGCGGCGTGGACCGGCAGGCCGGTACGCCGGAGGACCATGCCACCCGCCGGTGGTTCGGCGAGTGGCTGGCGCGGCACGGCTTCACGGAAAAGGTAGACGCCGCCGGAAACCAGTTCGGGACCCTTGAACTTGTTCCCGGTGCTCCCTATGTCTTGCTCGGCTCGCACCTGGACTCCCAGCCGTTGGCCGGGCGGTACGACGGCGCCTACGGCGTGTTGGCCGGGGCCCACGCCGCGGCCCGCGTGGCGGCCGAAGCTGCCGCGGGCGGGATCGACCCGGTCTACAACGTGGCCGTGGTCAACTGGTTCAACGAGGAAGGCAGCCGCTTCACGCCCAGCATGATGGGCAGTTCGGTTTTCACGGGGAAGCTGCCCCTGGAAGAGGCGCTGGCCACCGCGGATCCGGCCGGGACGACGGTTGCCGCGGCCTTGGCCGCCGGCCACCGCACCGCCGACGACGGCGCCCCCCGGCTCGCCGACGTGGCCCGTTACGCCGAGATCCATATTGAACAGGGCCGGAGCCTTGAGGAAACCGGCACGCAGGTCGGAATCGTGGACCGCACGTGGGCGGCGAGCAAGTACCGCGTCACGGTGGACGGGGAGCAGTCGCATACCGGCTCCACCCGGATGGAGGACCGCAGGGATGCCCTCTACGCAGCCGCCCTGGTCATCTCCGCCGCCCGCGACCTCGCCGCGGAGTTCGCCCCCGGCCAGCTGCACACCTCGGTCTCCGAGATGTACGTGTTGCCCAACTCGCCGGTGACCATTGCGCGCCAGGCCGTCATGAACCTGGACCTGCGGTCGCCGGATGAGGACGTCCTGGCCCGCGCCATGGAATTGCTGGACAAAAGGATCGCCGAGGCGGAGGCCGTGTCCCGGACGACGGTCGGTTTGGAGCTGACCCACCGGTGGGGACTGGTGTCCTACCAGCCCGCGGGCGTGGCGCTCGGCATCGCCAGCGCGGAGCGGCTCGGGTTCAGCCACACGGATATCATGACCGTGGCCGGCCACGACTCGACGAACCTGAAGGACGTTGTGCCGACGGTCATGCTCTTCGTTCCCAGCGTCGAAGGGATCTCCCACAACGAGGCCGAATTCACCCGGGACGACGACGCCGTGCGCGGCGTGGAACTGCTGACCGAGGTCGCGCGGCGGCTGGTCGCCGGGGAGCTCGCGGCCGGCTAGGAGCCGGTAAGCAGCCGGACGGCGGCTTCAGGCGCTGTCCTCGGAGGCATGGCGGCAGAGGACCCATACGTTGTCCTCGCCGTGGCGCTCGAAGGTGACGGTGCTGACCAAGGCATGGATCAGGTTGAGTCCGCGCCCTGACTCCGACTCGTCGTCGACGTCGTGCTCTTGCGGGTTCGAGATGCCGGGGCTGGAAGGTGCTGCGCCGATTTCGGAAATGCGTGCTTCCAACCGGCGGGACCAGATGGTGATCTCAACACCGAGCTGGAGGGGAGTTTCGGAAGCAGGGACGGCGTGCTGGACCACATTGGTGGCGGCCTCGATCACGGCAGTCGAGAAGGCCATCCGGTCCAAGTCCGGAACGAAGTCGGCTTTCGTCCACAGCGCCTCGAAGTCCTCGTGCAGGGCCTCGACGGTTTCGGCCGTGGCCAGCCCCTGGCGTGTCGTTCGGGCGAGGACCTCAGTCATCGGAAAACGCCGCGTCGACGCTCTGGTAAGGAGTCAGCACGCGGTGCATGCTGGTCAGCTCAAGCACCATCCTCACCTGCGGCTGCACGTTCGCGATGCGGAGGTCGCCCCCGGCTTGCCGGGCGATCTTCAGGCAGCCGATGAGCGCCCCGAGGCCGGAGGAGTCCATGAACTCCGTACCCGCCATATTCACCACCACATGGTGGTTTCCTTTAGCCACGACGGCCGCGACAACTTCCCGGAGGCGGGGTGCTGCGACCATGTTGAGCCGGCCGCTCCCGATGACTTCGGCATAGGCGGGCGTGGTCTCAACGGTGAACTGCATCCACGTTCCTTTCGTCGGGCTTGAACCCTTTGTACCTGACGGCCTTGACCAGCACGCCCAGAATCAGCAAATCAAACATAACCCAGGCCACGTTCACCAGCGTGCCCACGGGTTCGTTCAGTCCGGCCGCCAGTCTTGCCGCGCCCGTCAGGAGGGCAGCAACCAGCAAAGCCATGGTGACCAGCTGGGGTGTGATCAGGTTCCAGCTGCTCCCCCCGGATTGGCGGGCTTTCGGAGTGACGGCAAAGCCGAGGGGCCGTCCCAGCCACACGTTGCGGGCCGCCGTCGTGCAGGCCTTGATCCAGGTGGGGAAGAGGGCGAGGCTGTACTGCTGCCCGCGCCAAGTGCTGACGCCCTTGCCCACCACGGCGAACAGCAGTTGGTTGACCACCATGAACGGGATGAACCGGATGAAAAAGTCCGTGCTCAGGCTGTTGACGGGGAGGATGCCCAGGGTGAGGTAGACGATTGGCGCGGCGAAGTAGATCACCGCGGCAAAGCCACTGAGGTAACTCCACATCGTGGAGAAGTACATCAACCGTTGGCCGAGCCTCAGCCCGCGTTGCGCCAGCGGGTTCTCGCGCAGCATGACCTGGACGGTGCCCTGGGCCCAGCGCAGCCGCTGGGTCAGCATGGTTTTGAGGTCCTCCGGGGCCAGGCCGTGGGCGAGTACCTCGTGGTGGTAGACGCTGTGCCACCCCATCGAATGCAACCGCATCGAGGTCGCCATGTCTTCTGTCACGGAGATAGTGGCCAACGGCATCACCGGCTGGGCCTCGTCGGGGCGTTCTATCGAGACGGCGTCCAGCACCGCCTGCACTGATCCCAGCGCCCCCAGCGGGGACCAATCCCGCCGGGACATCCGCTCGAGCGCGCCGTCCAATTCGTCCGGCTCGGGCACACCGGCCGTGCCCCCGAGTTCCATGGCGGCGATCTCGGCCAGGTCCGCTTCCACGGCCGCGAAGTTCTCGGCAACCAAGGACCGCACGGCGTCGTCGACCTTCTTCCGGAGGTCATAAGTGATTTCGCTGAGCGACCCGCCGCTTCGGAGGCTGGCGCGGGCCGTGTCGGTGGCGGCCTCCACGTCGTCGAGCAGCATTGCTACGAGTGGATCTGCCGCCTCCGGGGACCTTCGGGCCTTGCGGATGGCACTTCGCGCCCCTGCGAGCGCGCGGTGAACCCCGCGGTCGACTTCGGTGACATAGCCGGCCAGGCCCAGCTGCATCAGTGCTTCGCGCCGGAGCAGGGCATTGGAACCGCAGAAAAACGCTGCGTTCCAGCCGTCCTTGCCTTGCTGAATGGGCCCGTAGAACAGCGGGGCCTGGCTGCCCAGCGGATCGTTGGCCGGAACGTTGCTGAAGTACTGGGGGGTCTGGACGAGGGCGACCCTGCGCTGGTTGAAATACCCCAGCGTCTTGTCCAGAATGTCGGGCCGGGGGACCTGGTCGGCGTCGAGGATCAAGAGGAATTCCCCGTGGGTCATCATCAGCGCGTTGTTCAGGTTGCCCGCTTTGGCGTGCCGCGGCTTGTCCGCCCAGTCACCGGTGCGGGTCAGGTAGCCCAGCCCGTGGCGGGCGGCCAGTTCGCCCAGCTCCGGCCTGGCGCCATCGTCCAAAATCCAGGTGCTGTGGGCGTACCGGATGTCCCGCGCCGCCAGCGCGGTAGCCATGACGAGGTCCAGCGGCTCGTCGTAGGTGGTGATGAAAACGTCGACGGTGGCGTCCGCAGGCGGTGGCGGCGCTTTGCGCTCCCGGAACCGCCAGACCGTTAAACCAAAGAGTCCGACGTCGATCAGGCTGTAGGTCTCGGCCAGCACCAAGGGGACGGCTATCCACCACGCCGACCAGTTGAGCGAGTCGAGCCATCGCCACGCGAGGTAGTTGGTTCCGAGGATGACCGTCAGAACCACCAGCAGCCGTATGGCAAAACGTTTCACAAGGGTACCGGGCTGTCTGCCGGGCACCGGCGCAGCATCACGGCGGTGATGTCGTCCGCCACCGCGGCGCCGGCCAGGTCCAACACGGCATCGCAGACGTCCCGGACATCGTCACCGGAGCTGGCAACGGCGGCCACCGCGTCCATGGCTGCGTCCACCGAGTCGAAGGCATCGAGAAGCCCGTCGCTGAGTACAAGGAGCGATTCGCCGGGCTCCAGCAGCAGACGGCTTGCGGCCCACGTGCTGCCCGGGACGGCACCGACGGGCGGGCCACCCGAGGGCAGGCGGCGCAGGCCGCCGTCGTAGAGGTGCAGCCCAAGCCCGTGCCCCGCGTCCACGTAGTCGACCGTAGAGTTCCCGGCGTCCAGCCTGGCATGAAAGATCGTGACGAAGGAGTCGGACTGGGCCAGGTCGCTCTCGAGCGACTGGCTCGCCGCCTGGAAGGCCGGGACGATGTCCGCGTGTCCGTGGGAGGCGCGCAACACCGCGCGAACCGTCGCGGCGATAAGGGCAGCGCCCATGCCCTTGCCCATGGCATCGGCGACCGTCAGTTGCAGCCCGTTTTCCGTGGCGCACCAATCGAAAAAGTCCCCGCCCACGCTTCGGCTGGGCCGGCAACGGCCGCCGATCTCATAGCCTTGAAGTCTCAGGGGCTCGGCCGGCAGAAGGCTGCGCTGAACCTCGGCTGCGCGTTTCTGGTCTTCGCTAGGAATCGCCTCAACGGGTTGGGATCGCGGGCGGCGGAAAAGCGCTCCGATTCTTGCCTGGAGCTCCCGGGGGCTGAACGGCTTGCTGATGTAATCGTCGGCGCCCGTGTTCAACCCGCTGAGCCGGTCCAGCTCCTCAGCGCGCGCGGTAATCATCAGTATGTAGGCGTCGGAAAAGGTCCTGACCTGCCGGCAGACTTCAATGCCGTCCAGATCGGGCAGGTTCAAATCCAACGTAATGAGGTCGGCGCCGCCGTTGCGGACCAGCTCGAGGCCGTCCCGCCCGTTTTCTGCCTCCGCCACCGTGAAGCCTTGGTCGGAGACGATTTGGGCCAGCAACCGGCGGATGTCCGCGTTGTCCTCGACTATGACGGCACGGCGGTTGCTGGGGGCAGCTGGCATGCTTTCATTAAGGCGGTTATCTTCCCGTTTGTCACATCCGTCACTGCAGAATCCGCCCGTGACGACGATATTGGAGTTCGCCGCCATGGAAAAAATCCTCGACCTGCTGACCCTGCATCGGGTGAAGTTCCACGACCTCTCACTGCGCGGGCGGGTAGTGATGAGCCAGTTGCCGCTGTCCATCACCATGCTGTTCCTGGGGGTGGGCACGTGGCTTTTTTCTCCCCCGCTCCTGGTGAATCCGCTCTTTGAACTCAGCATGGTGCTCAACGCGGTACTGCTGGCGGCGTGTTTCCTCGTTCCGTGGGAGAAGCTGCCGTACCCGTCGTTCCTGATCATCCCGCTGCTGGATTTCATTCCGATCGGCCTGCTGCGCGAAGGCGCCGGGTCGCTCCTGACAGGGGTAGGGCTGCTGGCCGCTTTCCCGGTGATCTGGCTGGCGGCCTCCGGACAACTGCCGCGGCTGTCCGTCATCGGGGGCGCGCTGGCCGCCCTGGCGATGGTGTGGATTCCGGTGTTCCTCAAGCAGCCTGCCGTCACTTTCGATGCGTTAATCCACCCGCTGCTCATCCCCTTCATGATGCTGGCCATCGGAATCACCGTCCGGGTCATGACCGCGAGCATGATGGAACAGCAGCAGGTGGTCGAGGCCAAGGACGCAAGGCTCCGCGCGCTGCTGGAAGCCAGCGACAAGCGCGAACGGCTCCTGTCAGCCGTCGTCAACGCCGTGAACGTGGGGGTCCTGGCCGTCGATGAGGACGGCAACCCGACTCTGCGCAACCGTCGGCAGGAAGAGCTGCGCCGCCTGGCGCTGCCGTCGGGCGACGAGGACGCGCCGGAATCCAGGCTCGAGCTCTATGCCGACGGAGGCAAATCGCTCATGCCCGTCCAGGATCGGCCCATCCGCCGCGCACTGCGCGGCGAGTCGTTTGCCGAATACCTGGTCTGGTTCGGCCGGCCCCCGCGGCAACGGGTACTCTCCGCGTCCGCCCAGGCGATGGTCGACGGCAGCGGCCGGCGCGAAGGCTCCGTCCTCGCCTTCAACGACGTCACGGAACTAGTGTCCGCGCTGGAAGCGAAGAGTGATTTCCTGTCCAGCGTGTCCCACGAACTGCGAACTCCGCTGACCTCCATCCAGGGGTATGCCGAGTTGCTGGCGCTGACGCCGGACTTGCCGGAGAACATGGCGGCAGGCCTGGACACCATCCTCCGCAATTCGCACCAGTTGCTCGCCCTGGTAAAGGATTTGCTGGGGACGGCCGCCGGCTTCTCCGAGCTGCAGCCGGTTCCTGCGGATCTCGGGGATATTGTCGCGCAGGCCGCCGCAGCAGCAGAACCCCGGGCCGCCGCCGGCGGCATCACGCTCGCCGTACAGGCGCCGCCTCCCCTGCGGGTGGTCTGCGACCCGGCGCGGGTCCGGCAGGTGTTGGATAACCTGCTGTCCAACGCCATCAAGTATTCCCCGCAGGGCGGTGACGTCACGGTCAGCTGCACCGGCGGCGACGAAATGGTTCGATGCGAGGTAGCGGACCGGGGCATGGGGATGGGTGCCGAGGAGAGCCGCAACGTCTTCACGCGGTTTTTCCGCAGTCCCGCCGCCCGCCGTAGTTCCATCCCGGGGCTGGGCCTCGGACTTGCCCTGTCCAAGGACATCGTGGAACGGCACGGCGGCAGCATCAGCTGTGAGAGCGAGCCCGGCCGGGGCAGCGTCTTCACGTTTACCCTGCCCGTAGCCGGGCCGCCCCGGGACGATGAATCCGAAGCCGATAAGACCAGCGTCCAAGGCGCCACCGTCGGCGCCCGGCAAGAGCCGTAAACCCCGCCGCCCTGCCGCAACCTGATCGTGCAGAACATCGGGCACGCCACCACGCCACCACGCTGCCCGCCAGCTGCCGGGTCGGCTTCTTCCCGCTCAAGCTCACCGCAGCGGGCGGCGCCCCTGTGCGCGACGTCGCCTGGACGTAGCTGCGAACGACGGCGGGGCCCGCCTTCTACAGGTGGGCTCCGCCGTCGTTGTGGTTTTGGCGGTTTCAGTCCTTGGGTGTGGACTTGGCGGGGTCGACGAAGGGCTTTTGGACGACTTGGCCTTCGCGGACTCCCTCGGGCGTGTGGATGGACAGCGTGGTGCCTTCGCCGCTGAGGTCGATCGGCACCATGGCCAGGCCGATGTTCCGTTCCAGCCGCGGGGAGTGGCAGGCGCTGGTGACCTCCCCGATGGGGGAGCCGTCGCCGACCGAGACCGGGAACGGCTCGATCATGGAGCCGTCGTTGTAGCTGCCCAGCGGCTCGCCGCCGATCTCCACGCCGACCATCAGCCGGTCGATGCCCTTCTCCCGGATGCGGCCGAGCGCTTCCTTGCCCACGAAGTCCGCTTCCTGGTCCAGATCCACCATCCAGTTGTAGTCGTAACCAACCTCCAACGGGTTGGTGCCGAGCGTGATGTCGCACCCGTAGGCCAGCATGCCCGCCTCGATCCGGCGGATGTGGCAGGGACCGATGACCCGCAGGTCGTGCGCCTGCCCGGCTTCCCAAACCGTGTCCCAGAGGCGCCCGGCGTTTGCGGTGGCGTTGTAGAGGTAGATCTCGTAGCCGACTTCGCCGGTGTAGCCGGTCCGGCTGACCACCACGTCCATGCCGTTGAGGGTGTGGTGCTGCATGTAGTAGTACGGCATGTCCAGGATCTGCGGGCCGAACAGGTCGGACATCAGCCCCTTGGCCTTCGGGCCTTGGACCTGGACGGGCGCCACGTCCACCTCTTCCACGGTGACGTCCCAGCCGCCGGCGTGCGCCAGGCCCATGGCCCACAGGTGCACGTCGCTGTCCGCCAGCGAGAGCCAGAACTTGTTCTCCTCCACGCGCAGCAGGATGGGGTCGTTGATGATGCCCCCGTCTGCGGCGGTGATGAAAGCGTACTTGCACTGGCCCACCTCGCACTTGGTCAGGTCCCGCGGGGTGAGCATGTTGGTGAAGTCGAAGGCCTGCGGGCCGCTGATCTGCAGCTGCCGCTCCACGCCGACGTCCCACAGGGTGACGTCGTTCAGCAGCGACCAGTACTCGCTGACCGGATCGCCGTAATGGCGCGGGTGGTAGGTGTGGTTGTACACGCTGTAGGCCGCGACGCCGTGCTCCCGCGACTTCCAGAAGTAAGGGGACTTGCGCAGCCGCGTGTAAAGGGTGACGGCCGGGTTGGGGTTAACGCGGGACGAATCGGTGCCGTTGAACTGGGCGGAGCCAGAATCGAGAATCTCCGACATAGGGGCTTACTCCTTCGAGGTTCTGGCGCCAGCCGGACCTGAAGAGTTGCGCATGATGCGCAACTTTGCGCCATGTGAGACTGCCATGGTGGCAGTCGCTCCGCCGGGGAGTCAAGGGGCAGCGCCAACCGGTTGCGCGGCGCCGCGGCGTCCCATCTGCCGGCGCGCGCCCCCGGACTCGAGGGGTCCCACCGGTTGGTACTCCCGGGGACATCAGGCGCACGCGTGAGATAATTGAGGCAGCCAAGCTCGCGGGTTTGGGGCGGGTCCATCCGCATGGATCCGAGCCGGTCCGCGTGCTCACAATATCGAAGCTCCGGTCTGCTGGCCGCGGTTTCGGTCCGTGGGACGACCGTCTGGCGCGAGGGCCCCGGGGCGCTCCGTCCACTGATGTCGAGTGTGGCGCTCGTGCGAATCAGAGGACTCTTGAATGCTGTTTGCTGAAGGTCAAACCCTTGTTCACCCACACCACGGTCCGGCCGTGGTCCGAGGCATCAGGACCCGGCCCCTGAGGCAGGACGCGGAATGCCGCTACGTCATGCTGGAAGTTAAGAACTCGAACCTGACGGTCGGTGTCCCGCTGGAGCGTGCCGAGCAGGTCGGCCTGCGGCCGGTCTTCGACGAGGGACAGTTGGAGGCACTGTTCGACGTGCTGCGCGCCGCCTCGCGGGAGGAGGATCCGCAGTGGTCCCGGCGCTTCAAGGACAACCAGGAACGGCTCCGCACCGGCGACATCTTCGTGATCGCGGGATTGGTCCGCGACCTCGCCCGGCGGCTGCACGCCAACGGCAACATGTCCCACGCCGAGAAGGAGATGCTGCAGTACGCCAAGAAACCGCTCGTCACGGAAATTGCGCTGTCCAAGGGCATTGACCTGCAGGAAGCCGAAGAGGTCCTCGAGGCCGTGGCGACCGGTTCGGGGCCGGAGGTGGAGCACCTGGCCAGCGCCTGAATGACGACGAGGCGCAGTGCGACCGTGCATGGGGTCCCTGCTTGGCGAGGGCGGGCGTGGACGACGGCGCGCTTTACGGGCGGCGCGCATGACGCGCTCATCACGAAGGGTCAGGCGCGGACCAGCCGGGACGTCGCGGCCAGGTCATGGATGGCGTGGTCGTACGCGATGGTGAGCGCGCCGCCGTCGTGCTGGAACTCGTGGTTGGCGCCGTCAAGCACGCCATACGCCCCGTAGTTTTCCTCCCACGAGCCGTTCAGTGCGAACTTGAACGCATACCGGCCGGCGGGCAGCTCGGCGTCCAGCTTCCACAAGCCGTCCGTGGCGTCGAAGCGCATCTGCACCGCCCCGTCGGCCGGGTCCCAATCCTGGTCGGCGCCGAGCAGCACGCCAAAGTCGCCCACCACGGCGACTCCGGCGGGTTGGTCGGCGGACAGGGCGGGCTCC